>JALTYD010000290.1 GCA_027046525.1 Pyrodictiaceae archaeon | reverse complement strand
ATAGTTATCTGGATCTAAAAAGAATAAATGAAAATTAGGTTGTCCTGTTTTAATATCTAGTTTAATCTCTACTTGTTCTATCTTACTAATATCTAAGATTCTCTTTTTGCCGAGAATAGACTCAAGTTTTACTTCTAAGGGAGAATGACCACTAGATATTACTAGATCTGCCTCTCTTAGAGCTTCTAGATCTCTAGGAGAAATTTGATAACTATGAGGATCTATACTAGGAGGTGCTACTAGATATAGTTCTTCGTTATCACAGAGAATATATTCTACATCTTTATACAGACTAGGAAATGTGATAACAACTAGTACTTCATAATCACTAGTGTTTCTACTAATAATTGTATACTTAGCTGATACAACTGATACTATAATTGCTAACAATACAACTACTACTAGACCTTTTTTCTCCATATCTCTCCCTGTGCACATTCTATATAAAGGTATCTAATAAATGTGCACAATAGGGATAGCCTTGCACTGTAACACTATCATAGTAGAGAATCTAGTAGTCAAAGGTGATAGTGGCGTCATACTTAGTAATATAAATCTAAAGATTAGTGGTAGTGGTATTATACAAGTAATAGGCCCTAATGGTGCAGGTAAAACAACACTACTTAAAGCTATACTTGGACTAATAAAATTACAAAAAGGCTACATTAGAGTATGTAATGTCGATCCCTACAAAGATACCAAGAAGATACATAGACTAGTAGGATATGTACCACAAGAACAACCTCTTCTCCCAGGTATTCCCATCACAGCCTGGGAATTCCTAGAATATACATTATCTTTCAAAGAAGAGAAAAAAGCTCTACTAGGAACTACTAGTAAGAAAGACTATATAGAAGAGCTAATGAATAGAGTTGGTCTAGATCGTAGCTATTGGTACAAGCCTTTAAATCAACTGAGTAGTGGTGAAAAACAACGCCTATATATCGCACGCGCATTAATAGGAGACCCCCCAATACTACTTATGGATGAACCACTATCATCAGTCGACCCTAGAGGTAGACATGAAATCATCGAGCTACTAGGTAGTTTATCGCAGGAAAAAATGCTAGTAGTAACTAGCCATGACCCCTTCTTCTTAATCAAATATACAAACTACGTCGTAGCACTAAATAAGAAAGTAGTAGCACAAGGACCTCCAGACAAAGTCCTTAGAAAAGAACAACTAGTTGAAGTTTATGGAGAAAAAGCTCTTAGCCTAGTGAGATATTCTCATATATGCGATTTACACTAAGTAGTACTCAGCCCTCTTCTATCTCAGAAAGTTTCCTATAACCAACTACTAGCTGTGCATGGATAAGCTCTATCTTCGACTTCATAACTTCTACAAGATCATCTAGTTTTTTTGCGAAAGAGTATAATCCATAGGGTATATACTTAAGATCTCTACAATGCCACTGGTGCGGATTTACGAGATCTTCTGCGACACTCTTTGCATAGAACCACTCGTTATCTCTATATATAGCTACTAGGATCTTATCAGTATCTCCACAATAGGCTAGTACACATTCATTATTCTCCAGTATAACAGCTTTTTTACAGAATCCAGTATTAGTTAAAAACTCTCTAACTTCCTTACTACTTGTATACATTACACACACTTTTAACTGCCCATGTTTATGCTATTTACACGTAGTATTAATCGCTAATAATTATACCGGAGCTAATACTATCATAGTTATGAAAGGATCTCTAGTTGGTATACGAGGGGTGTTAATGATGGAGATAATTAGAGTAGTAGTAAAATTCCTCCAAGAATTCTATACCATGATGGGACAATACTCTATTGAAGTAGAACTAGAACAAGGCTCAACAGTTAGAGACCTCATAGAATACATAGATAGAAATATAAAAGAAAGCTTTAAAAAACATATACTAGACGATAGAGGTAATATCCGCTATCCAGCTGAAATAGCTGTAAATGGCCGTAGAATAGAATTCCTAAACGGATTAGAAACAATTCTGAGAGACGGAGATAATGTAGTTTTCTCGCCAAGAGCGTTTTTCGTACTCTAGCTAGATAAGAACTATACACTAATACTAGTCTATGATAGCACGCTTAGCGTATTTCATAAACTCATTATAGAGCTTTTCTGCTTTCTCTAAATTAGTCTCATTCATCACAATAGCTCTTCCATCGCTAAATACTGCTAGTCTATAACCTCTGAAATCTACTACTGCAACTTCACTCGTAGTCTTTAAGACTCTAAACTCTCTAATACTACTAAGCATACCTAGATCGATAGCCAATTTTCTAGGCGGTTTAACTTCAACTTGATTAGAACCACAAATTTCCATCACTAGTTCTTCTTCTCTACCCAGGTATACATAGTTATTCTTTACGCAACACTCACATTCTTCTAGCTTCTTAACAGAAACTTTTTCAATCTCGTTTGAAAGAGCATTAATAACTATAATCTGTGGCTCTATATTATCTCCAGATATAATCTTATAAACATAGTTGACTGCTACTGCAGATGTTAATGCAACAGCAGTTATAGTTACTCCTAAGATACTACATCTATCACCTCTATCTACACCACCTCTACGTGCTCTTTCAACCCATCTACGGCCTAGAATACAGCATAAACAAGGAGTCTTCCTCGGCAATATAGGTACAACCATACCGTACCATCTCTCAACACCAACATACACCCAGGGGATACCATGTTTGATAGAAAAATCATTTATGAGAAACCTTGTCTCCATATTATCACTAGCATCAACAACAAGCTCTACACCAGTTAGCAATTCTTCAACATTACTCGGCCTTAACCTATCGACAAAAGAATCAACTCTAGTAAAACTAGAAATACTCTCTAAATGTCTTCTACACGTAGAAGCCTTAGGTGTAAAAATATCATCCTCAGTAAACATAACTACTCTAGTCAGATTACTCTCCTCGACAAAATCACCATCTATAACTCTAAGATACCCTACACCCATCCTGACAAGATACTCAGAAATAAAAGTACCAGTAGCACCACACCCAACAATAGCTACTCGAGCTCCTCTAAGAGCTTCTAAGCCTTTTACTCCTATCTCTGGTACTAGTATCTGCCTAGAAAACCTATCTAAAAGCCTCGAATAATCCACCTCAGTACTACCCAAGTCTAGCCCCCAATTACGATAAATAAACACCAATCTAAATATTAGAACATGGCAAACCCAGCTAGAACCCCCAAAAAGTACTAGCCATAATAGTAGCTAAGAATCAGTGATGACCCCGCGTCTACAGAGCGAAAGCAATGAAGAAGGTCTTGAGTGCTGATATATTTTGTGAATTCTGTTATGAGAATTTTACTATCTTGGTGAATACATATCGTCTTCGTTTTCCTGGGGTAAAGAATTCTCTACGAGATATGTAGTTCTATTTTCGGCTACTGTAGCATTGGAAGTATGGGTATGTAGGGGGGGTTCTTGGGTCTCAAAAAGAGCTGAGAGAACCTAATAGTTGGCTGAATAGTGTTCTGTTTGAGGGCGGTGTTAAGATTTGTTTTGTGTAGATATCCAGTATAGTGTGCTAGTGGCTAGTAGGTGTTTTTCGCCTTTTAGTGAGACTAGTTGTAGAGGTACTGGTATTCCTGTGCTGAGTTTTCTCTGTCCTGGGATTGTTATTGTGGGGAGATCTAGTATGTTCCACGGTGTTGTATACATTATGAGTCTAGGTGAGAACGATGTACGCCAGTCTACTTCGTCTAGGTGTAGGGGTCCTGTTGGTGTTGTAGGTAGTAGTATTAGATCGTAGGTAGAGAGTTTTTCTAGTAGTTTATCTTTTGTGTAGGTTATTAGGTTGTGTGCTTCTATGTATGACCAGCTAGGTAAGTGTTTACCTATTTCTAGTAGGTATTTTATATCTCTTCCTACTCTTTCTTTGTTTTGCTCGTATATAGTAGAGTATGTAGTATATGCTTCGGATAGAGTTATGATTGTCCGGGCTCTATCGAGTGTTTTTTCTAGTCTGAGGTTTTCTTTGATAATTGTACATCCTAGTGATTTTATAGTTTCAATTTCCTCTTGGAGGAGCTCTTGTATTTCGTTATCTGCTTTTTCTACTAAGTTGTATGGTACGAGTATTTTTTCTCTACAAGTATTGCTGGTGTTGAGTTTTTGGAGTAGATCGTCTAGTATTCCTGGTTTGAATGCTTCTAGTATAAATGCTATATCTATAGGGTTTCTAGCTATGAAGCCTATTGATTCAAAGCTGGGAGATGTTAGGAATACTCCTTTTCTATCTATAAGTAGCCTAGATGGCTTAAACCCGTAAAGCCCTGTCCATGCTGCAGGTATTCTTACACTACCACCTGCATCAGTGCCTATGGATAGTGGTGCTATTCCTGTAGCTACTGTACCAGCACTTCCACCACTACTGCCACCTATTATTAGTTCTTTATTTATTGGGTTCAGCGGTGTACCAGTGTGGTTGTTAAGATTAGTTACTCCTAGTGCTAGTTCATGCATATTAGCTTTCCCAATTATGATAACTCCTCTCTCTATGAGAGTCTTGATGGAAGCTGAGTATCCTTTCGGTCTATAGGTGAAGTAGCTAGTACCTAGTCTTGTCGAGAACCACGCATGATTGAAATTGTCTTTGATTGTTATAGGGAGTCCTAAGAGTAGTGGTAGTTGGGTTGTCTTTGATAACATTTTATCAATAAGTTCGCCTACTTCTAGGATTTGCCCCTCTGGGGCTACTTCAACTAGATAGTAGTTTTTCATACCTATAGTAGAGGCTGATGAGAGAGACTCATTTAGTAGTTTCTGGATATTATAGCTTAGTCTAGCAACTAGGTATCCTCCAAGGATAGCGCTGGGGTTTATACCGATAGCTTCTAGTTGTTCAGCTGTTTTCTCGTAGTATTTCTCCCAGTCTAATTCTACTTCTGGCTCCTCTCGGGGAGGAATAGAACGTATTAGTTTCGAGACAGTATTGTGAATATCCAAGTCTATAACCTCTTCTAGTAGCTAGATAGCTTAAGTATAGATTCAGTTATTTTTTCTCTATGTTTATTGTTTAAGGTGAAGACCTATAAAGGATCGAAGTAGCTGGGTGAGTTAATGAGTGGTAGGAAACAGTATCGTGTACTACTCATTGATCTTGATGGTGTAGTATGGGTTGGAGATCATGTACTATGGGAGAATGTAGAATGGCTGAGGAGAGTATATAGGAAACATATAGAGGTTTTCTATGTAACAAACAATTCTACTATGACCAGGAGCGAGTATGCAGAGAAACTAACTAGGATTCTAGGCGAGACCATCTCCTCTGCGAGTATAGTAACAAGTGGATATGCTGCAGGAAGATATATTCGTGAAGAATACGGAAGAGCACTAGTATACGTAATTGGCGAGGAGGGTCTAGTACAAGAACTTGTTAGAGAAGGACATACTATTGCTAATATAGCTGAGCCTCATCGATGTCAAGCAGATATACTAGTGGTTGGTCTTGACCGTCACGTAACTTACCAGAAGCTATTAGGTGCACATATAGTTCTAACTAAGTGTAGAGCAGACTTTATAGCAACAAATACAGATAATGCTCTACCCTCGCAAGACTATACTGCTCCAGGCGCAGGTGCGATCATTGCATTCCTAGAGCGTAGTAGTGGTAGGAAACCCGATATTATACTAGGAAAACCTTCTCCGTTCATGTATAAATTAGTTATGAGAGAATACAATGTTAGTAAGAGAGACATACTGGTGATAGGAGATAGATGCGACACTGATATAAAAGCAGCAGAAAAACTAGGTGTAGATAGTGTATTAGTAAAAACTGGTATATCAGCTATGCTTAGACAGAAATGCCACCCGACTTATACTGTGAATACTCTTAGAGATCTAGGAGATCTACTATCCTTCTAGCTATGTACATCTACTCATAGCCCCATCGAGAACCAGCGTTGATCCATTAATGTATTCTGCTAGAGGCGATAGTAGGTAGGCTATTAATGCTCCTATTTCTTCTTCTCTACCAGTACGTTTTAGAGGTGTAAGCTCTAGGACCCACTCTCTCCACGCTGTATCGAAATCTATACCTCTTCTCTCAGCTAATATTCTTATGTTGCGACGTGCACCAGGTGTATCAAAACTACCTAATAGGATGGTGACTGCTCTAATACCTTTCCCACCATAAAATCTAGCAATTGATTTGGCTAATTGGACTAGCCCAGCTCTACAAGTATCTGCTAGTACGAAGTGGGACATAGGTTCTTTAATAGTAACAGATGAGAGGAAGAGAATAGACCCTCTACTATTCTCTTCTAGTAGTCTTTTTACGAATAGTGATGCTAGATAACCTGGCGCAATTGTATGAAGTTTAGCAGCTTCAAGCCAGTCCTTGTAGCTTACTTCATGTAGATAGCAGGGTTCACATGTGACATTTCCTACATTAACGATTATTGCATCTAGTCCTCCTAGAAGCTTCCACGCCTCCCTAAAAAGCCTCTCTACTGATGCAGCCTCTAGTAGATTAGCTGCAACACCATATACTCTTCCTCTAGCTGAAGCTTTTTTTATTTCTCCCAGAGCTTTCTTTATGGCTTCTCTACTTCTACCATTGATAACAACACTAGCACCCCACTTTGCTAAGCTCTTTGCAACGTAGAAACCGATGCCACGAGTAGAACCTGTAATAAGTACTCTTAGCCTACTAAGATCGAAATTAATACTCAACTATAGACACCAGGACTACCATAGAGTTCCCTAAGATTACAATACCCTAGAGATTATAACTTTTTGTCTATCTTCTATGTCAACATATGTCTTTTTTGCCCTAAACTATTTGGACTACTATTTTCTCTCTGTAGTCTTTATACACTTTGGTGGTACATATTCAACTAGGTAAATCGATGGACTTGCTTTATATATTTTAAAACCCTCCCATCTAATACAGCTAGAGTCTATCTCTAGTATAGCTATTTGATCTCCATGTCGTCTAGCTATCTCTTCTGCGATATTTCTATCATTAGTTAAATGGACATATAGTCTTCTCATAGGTTTTAATCCATATTTCAAAATGAATGGAAGACGTTGTATTATTGTCCCATGATATAACACACTCGGTAGATTGTGTTCTTCTAGAGGTTTATAATCTATCTTTACACCTATAGTATGTCCATATGTTGCTCTTATCTTCTTCATATCGTTTGAGAGCTGGAATCTTCCTCTCCTATCTGTTAATGCTACTGCAACAATATGTTCTTCTTCTACCCACTTGTATAAGTGTCTATTTCTCCATCTAGTACGTATATAGTGTGCTAATTGGCTTATATCTATCCAACCTTCTCTCTGAATCTCTATACCTTCTTTAACTGCTAAGTGTCTCAAAATTGCACTTAACAGCTTACTCAGTTTTAGTCTCCTATCACCATCTAGTAATAATTGTGTTTTCACTCCGCAATGTTCATCTCTCTCTACAAAGCTGCTACATTTTCTACACTTATAGATACTTGGTAGCTTAGTATCTGACATATGCATCACTCTATAGTATTCTCTTTTCTACGAAGCACTATGTGTTGCTAGGCTAAACTCACCTAATTCTGCCATTAAAGAATTTTAAGTATGTACATGATATCTGTTTACATGGCTTATGGCCGAAAGGAGCGCGCGGGTAGGGCTGGGGGCTCGCCCTCCCCCTACCCGAAATGGGCGTAAAGCGGGGGCCAGTAACCTGTGTGTGTTGTGTAATCCCACCTAATAGCCCCAGCTGGCCTATGATCTCCGTCCCGTGGGGCTGGCGGTGGCGGAGCCCCTCTCGGAGGAGAGGGTGCTACCGCCTTTGCCGGGGGAACCTGGCCAGGCCCGGAAGGGAGCAACCTAACCCCGGACCTCGGCGTTCACGGGTCAACGGAGCGACTGGAACGGGCATGGGGACCCGCAGCGGGTCCTGGTTCC
>JALTYD010000289.1 GCA_027046525.1 Pyrodictiaceae archaeon | reverse complement strand
AGTTAAGACTGCAGAAAACCTACTAGATCTCCTCAAGAAATATTCGACACCTGATCAAGATCTTGTAAAAATATATGAATACTTTAAGAACCCACCAGTAACAAATAATTATAAGTTAGAATGGAAGAAACCTGATGATAATAAGATAAAAGAAATACTAATAGAAGAACATAATTTTAGCCCAAAACGTGTGGAAAATGCGATTGAGAGGTTACATAAAGCGTACAGAGAGCATATTAAAGGTCGTCAAGTAGGCTTAGATTTATGGTTTAGAAAGAAGTAAGCATCTTAATTCACTAGAAGTAGTTTCTTTCATAACTTTCGATAGCATCTTTCCAACCATGTTCTCCAATAAGAGGCACAAATAGACAAGGAATCATTGCTTTCGAGGATACTTCCTGTTCACTCTTCTTCTCAACTACATATAAGTATTGTAAGAACCTATCGCCTACAGGTATTATCAATTTACCTCCTACCTTAAGCTGATCGATGAGAGGCTTAGGAATACTTGGAGCGGCAGCTGTTACTATTATCCTATCATAAGGACTTTTTTCTGCGTAACCCCTCGTACCATCGCCTACAATCACAGTAACTCTCTCGGAATATCCAGCTGTGGTAAGATTTTCTCGTGCAAACTTAGCTAATTCTGGTATTCTCTCGATTGTAAAAACATGTCCCCATTTTCTTTTTTCCACATCTATTGGTGCAATAATCTCAGCTATTACTGCAGCATGATAACCAGAGCCTGTGCCTACCTCTAGGACATTCATACCTATTTCTAGATCAGCTAGTTCACACATAAGTGCAACCATGTGAGGAGCACTAATAGTTTGGCCGAAACCTATCGGCAGAGGCGTATCTTCGTATGCTAGTCTTCTTACATTTTCTGGAACAAACAAATGTCTCGGAACTCTTAGCATTGCTTGTTTAACTTTTTCAGACTTAATATAACCATCTCTTACTAGCCTGTCTACCATCATGTAACGGTCGTTTTCAAAGATATCTTTCAATGTATAGAAACTCCCCACTAATTATAGGGGAAGTATAGAACTTATATCGGCACTGCCTCCATACAACTACGGGTATTTAATTGAGAATCTGTATCGATGTAATAAGATGCCGTGGACACCCAAATATACAGTTAACACACGATTCTACTCTAGAGCTAGAAGAGAGATCAATTCTCACTCCTAGAGGTGATTGTATTGTATGCGTAAGTTGCACTAAAACTACAGTTAATGATTGTTATTTATATAGTGGCTATGCAAAAATAATCCTAATATGTCTACAATCACTCCCACCAGCTATTTCCTCTATGGAGATCTTTGGCAGACCTTCTCTGAACCAGACTAAGAGACTCATAATTAGGAAAAGTATGGAGAGAAAAAACTCAATACTAATACAGGCTAGTAAAGTTGCAAAAGACACACCAACCGCCATGAAGAGAATACTTCAGAGTTCATTCACGAAGTGTATAGCGCTATATGTTTCTCTTGATTTCGGCATCAACTCTAAAGATGTACTTCCTAGGAGCATAATCGAGAAATCTTCTAA
>JALTYD010000288.1:6947-7936 GCA_027046525.1 Pyrodictiaceae archaeon | reverse complement strand
GTAAATTACTATTATCTTTTCTACTAAGTCCAGCAAGAAGAATAGAGTAACTATTAAATTGTATCTGAATAAACTTATAGTAAATGTGTAAGGGGCTCTATAGCTATGCGTTCTCTATCTACGCCCAAGATAGTAGCTATTATCGTCATCATAGCTGTTGTAGTAGCTGCCTACTTGTTTCTCAGAGGCGGTATAGGCGGCCCTGAGACGATAAAAATAGGATTCTTTGCACCACTGACAGGTCCAGCTTCAGCTGATGGTATAGCAGCTAGAACTGGCGCAGAAATCGCTGTAGAGATACTTAATGAACAAGGCGGAGTAATGGGTAAGAAAGTCGAGCTTGTAGTATACGATGATGCACTTAATCCTGATCAAGCAATAGCTGTTTCTCACAAAATGATAGAACAAGATCAAGTAGTAGCAGCTGTAAGCGGCTCCTATAGTAGTACTACTCTAGCCGCATCAAGTGTATTTGATGAAGCAGGTGTACCACTAGTAGTAGCATATGCTGTTAATCCACTAATAACCAAAGATAAACAATTTGTTATCAGAGTAGGGATGGTAGCTGAAGTTGAGGGTAAAGCAGCAGGTTATACAGCTGTTAACCTCTTAGGTGCTAAAAAAGTAGCTATACTATACATAGATAATCCCTATGGAAAAGCACTAGCTGATAATGCTAAAGCTATGCTAGAAAAACTAGGAGCAGAAGTTGTCTTCATAGACAAATTCCAGTTCGGTACAGACGATTTCTCTCCATGGCTCAACCAGATAAAAGCTATAGAGGATGAACAGGGTCTAGATGTACTAATGATATTTGGCTACTACCAACATGCGACAGCTGTAAAACAAGCTAGAGAACTCGGTATAAAAGCACAGATACTAGGAGCAGAAGGATTTGATTCACCAAAGTTCATCGAGATTGCTGGTGCAGCTGCTGAGGGAGTAATTATAGTAACAGACTTTGATAGAGACAGTCCTAACCCACTAGT
>JALTYD010000288.1:0-6937 GCA_027046525.1 Pyrodictiaceae archaeon | reverse complement strand
GTATAGAGAGAAGAGAGGTATAGAGCCAGACATGGTAGCAGCATCAGCTTTTGATGCAGTAATGGTACTAGCAAAAGCTATAGAGAAAGCAGGATCACTTGATAAAGACAAGATAATGAGTGCTCTAAGAGACTTGAGAGACTACGATGGTGTAGCAGGAAAGATACTAAGATTTACTACTGGAGGTAATGCTGTGAAAGAACTAACACTCCAGATAGTAAGGAATGGTGAATTCCGTAGATACGGTATGATTACAGAAGAAGACATCATAGTTCCAAGCGAGTAGCCCTAGTCTATTTTTTAAACTCTACTCTATCTTCTTACAAAGATATCATGGTAGTAGTTTAGCCGGAGAAAACTAGATGGAGAATAGAGATGGTATCTATAGAGACACTAGTTCAACACCTAGTCAGTGGTCTAACAGTAGGCTCGATATACGCTGCAACTGCTCTAGGTCTAACACTAGTCTATGGTCTTCTCAAAGTACTACACATAGCCCACGCAGGAGTATATGTTATAGGCGGTTATGCAGCATACCTAGCCTACATATCTACTGGTAGTATACTCCTCGCTATTGCTGCTGCAGCTATAGTACCAGCAATAGCAGGTATTATACTTGCTAAGATACTCTACATGCCTATGCTGGAGAAGCCGCGCCACATACCATTAATGCTCAGTATAGCAGCTTTCCTCCTAATAGAAGAACTTATTGCAAACATATTCGGCCATCATCCTAAGGGCTTCCACATAGAAGGTATACCTACTGAGCCTATAGATATAGGCGGTATAACTCTAAGACCAAGCAGCTTAATAGTAGTCCCTGTAACAATACTAGCAACTCTAGCACTCTGGCTAGCATACTCTAAGACTAAAATGGGTATAGCTTCACAAGCACTAGTACAAGATATGGAGGTTGCACAAGCACTAGGAGTAAATATGCCATACATCGTCTACGTAAATTTTGCTATAGGCTCTATACTCGCAGGAATAGCAGGTCTCCTCTACGCTGTACACTATGGATCAATATCTCCATACATGGGCGATATTGTTGCATATAAAGCACTCGTAGTAATAGTACTAGGTGGCTTCGGTAGTATAGTAGGTGCACTAGTAGGCGGACTAGTACTAGGTGTTGCCGAAGAAGTACTAACATCCTATCTAGGTTATATACTCCCTAGAGAAGCATATGCATTCATCGTACTAATACTACTACTCATAATAAGGCCACAGGGCCTCTTTGGACGAGCAGAGTAGGAGGTGGTAGAGACTCGCCTATCTCTCCAGGCTATCTAGCTACTCTCCTAACAGTTGTAGCCTCCTACTCTATAGCTGCTCTAGGCCTCAACATCACTATGGGTAGAGCAGGACAAGTAAACCTCGGACAAGCTGCATTTGTTGGAGTAGGTGCAATGACCTCAGCAATACTAGCTACTAAGTATAATCTGTCTTTCTGGGTCTGTCTCCCAGCTGCCGCTATTGTATCATTTATAATAGGTTCTCTCATAGGAGTAATAAGTATTAGACTGAGACACGATTTTCTCGCAATAACTACTATAGGGTTCAACTTTATAGTCGTCTATATCTTCCTCTACTACGAGCTATTCGGTGCATCCTATGGTATCATAGGTATACCAAAGCCACTAATTATGGGTCTAAAGATTAGAGGTTTTGCCTATGCACTACTATCATGGGCTATTCTAGGCCTAGCTATCCTCCTAGCCCGCTACCTAGATAGATCGTGGATGGGTATAGCTTTTGAGTCTATAAGAGAAGACGAAGATGTCTCAGAGAGTATAGGTATTAATGTGAAGAAGTTTAAAGTACTAGCATTCGCGGTAGGCGCTATGTACGGTGGAATAGCTGGTAGTCTCCTAGCACACTTCAAAGGGTACATAGTCTACAGCGATTTCTCCTTCCCCTACTCTATAATGATACTATCTATGAGTATAGTTGGAGGCATAGATACAATCGCTGGTGCAATAGCAGGCTCATTCATAGTTATAATGCTACCAGAGATATTTAGGCCCCTCATGGAGTATAGAATGATAATGTACTCAGCTCTCATAATAGTTATGCTCTTTGTACGTCCACAAGGTCTACTAGGTAGAGAGAGTATAGTATTAGAGAAGATCCGCGCTATACTGATTGAGACAGAGAAGACAAGGTGAAACTATTGCCCCAGTCTATTCTTGAGACAGATAGTGTAACAAAATACTTCGGCGGTATACGTGCACTATACAATGTATCTATAAAAGTAGCAGAAGGATCAATAACAGGCATAATAGGCCCCAACGGAGCTGGTAAGACTACTCTATTCAAGATAATAGCTGGGTTCTTAAAACCAACGAAAGGTAGAGTATTCTTCGAAGGAGAGAGAATAGATGGTAAACCACCACACGAAGTAGCTCTGAGAGGAATAGCATTCACATTCCAAGTACCTCGAGGGCTACCAAAAATGACAGTAATAGATAACATTATTGCTGCTCTCGGAGGCTATTGGTATAGAGGAATAGGCTTTATACGTACACGCACCAGGAGGAACATAGTAGACAAAGCCTATACTATTGCGGAGAAAGTAGGACTAGAGGAGTACACAGAGAGACTAGCAGAAGAACTACCACTAGGTCTACAGAAGAGACTCGAAATCGCTAGAGCACTCGCCCTCGAGCCAAAACTAGTAATGTTAGACGAGCCAGCAGCAGGAATGAGTGCTGAAGAAGCCGAAGAACTAAAACAACTAATAAAGTCTCTCAACAGAGAAGGAGTCACAATTATGCTCATAGAACATAATGTCCCCTTTGCAGTAGAGCTCTCAGACTATATGTATGTACTCCACTACGGAGAAATACTATCTGAGGGTAAACCAGACGAAGTAGTATCTGATAAGAAAGTAATAGATGCCTATCTAGGTGCAGGATATGCTCGTGGTTGAAGATCTACATGTATACTATGGGAAGATTAAAGCTCTAGACTCAGTATCAATAAGGATAGGAGAAGGCGAAGCTGTAGCAGTAGTTGGGAGAAATGGTGCTGGTAAATCAACACTCATAAAGACAGTGATGGGTGTAGTTCGTGCATCTAGGGGTAGAATAATATTCGAAGAGAAAGATATAACTAATCTACCACCCTGGGAGAGAGCTAAGCTAGGTCTCGGCTATATACCAGAAGGTAGGAGACTATTTCCGTACCTAACAGTAGAAGAGAATCTAGTCCTAGGAGGATACAGTATATCTACGAGAGAAGAACTTCGAGAGAGGCTAGAAGAAGTATATAATTTATTCCCTAGGCTGAGAGAACGGAGGAAACAGCTAGCTAGAACACTAAGTGGTGGAGAAGCACAGATGCTCGCTATAGCAAGAGCACTAGTAGCTAAACCTAAGCTCCTCCTAATGGATGAACCTTCTCAAGGCCTAGCACCTGTAGTTGTAGATGAGATCTTTAAGAAGATATCAGAGTTAAAAGAATCTGGCCAGGCAATTCTACTCGTTGAACAGAATGTTAAGAAAGCACTAGAGATAGCAGACAAAGTATATATACTAGAAACAGGCCGCCTAGTACTAGAAGCTACGCCGGAAGAAGCTCTAAGAAACCCTCTTGTCAAAAAAGCATATCTAGGCAAGTAGTAATCTAGTGTCTATACCTAATAAGCTCGCCGCTCGTAGCACCTGTTAGTCTACCTTCTTCGACAACTAGCTCTCCATTAACAACAACATATTCTATTCCTCTAGGATAGTTGTGAGGATCTTCGAAAGTAGCTGTATCTCTAACAGTATAGTAGTTAAATACGACTATATCAGCTTTCATACCAGGTCTAAGAAGCCCTCTATCCCACAGTCTCATCTTCCTTGCAGATAGGCTCGTCATCTTCCTAATAGCTTCCTGCAGAGGTAGCACTTTAAGCTCTCTCACGTACCTAGATAATACTCTAGGGAAAGTACCATAGCTTCTAGGGTGTGGTTTTCCATCTCCATATTTCTGGATAGATCCATCGCTACCAATAGCTGTATATGGTGATTTTATAGCTTCTATTACATCTTCTTCTCTAAGAGTATGGAATACTGCTGAAGTTAATCCATTATCTTCAACTAGCAGCTTAATAACAACATCTATAGGTTTCTCTCTCCACTCTCTAGAGATCTCAGCTATACTCTTACCTTCGACTTCTTTGTGTTTAGGTGAATAAGCTACGACGACTTCTCTCCACTCAATAACTCTACCAGTATACCTCCAAGTCTCTTCGACTTCAGAGTATATCTTCTCTACAACTTTAGGATCTCTAAGCTTATCTGCCATAGCTCTATAACCGCCCTCTCTAACCCAGCGAGGTAGTACAACAGAGAGTGTTGTCGAAGTAGCTGTATATGGATATACATCGGCAGATACATCATATCCTAGCGATACATAGTACTCTATTAAGTCTAGAGCTTTTCTTACTAGTCCCCATGCTGGTTTACCGACAGCTTTTAGATGCGAGATCTCTACTGGGCATCCGGATTTCACCCCTATCTCTACAGCCTCGATTATAGAGTCTATCAACTTTATACCTTCGTTTCTCATATGAGTTGTATATATCCCATCGTATCTAGATACTATTTTACAGAGTTCAATAATCTCTTGTCTCTCGGCATAGTTCTGGGGTATGTATATAAGTCCAGTAGATAAGCCGAATGCACCAGCTTTCATAGCTTCTTCTACTAGATTCTTCATCTCTTCTAGTTGTTTCTCTGTAGGTTTTACATCTCCAAATCCTAGTACAGCACTACGAATAGACCCAAAACCTACTAGCGGTACTAGGTTTATCTTCTTTGGCAGCTTATCTAGTACATCTAGATACTCACTATAGTTCTCCCATGTAACTTCTACTTCAGGATATCTCTCTCTATACCATTCTACAACTTCTCTATTCTTATCAGTTAGGGGGGCTGGCGAAGAACCACAATTACCAATAACGATAGTTGTTACACCTTGTAGAACATAGTTGTCTGCTGATGGAACAGCTATAATCGATATATCGCTATGGTTATGGATATCTATGAAGCCAGGCGATACATAGAGGTTATCTACATTAACTACTATATCTGCTCTTGAGCCCGAGAGGTCTCCTATCTTAGCTATTCTGTCTCCTTTTACACCTATATCTGCTCTGAAAGGTGGAGAACTAGAACCATCAATTACTATTCCTCCTCGAATAACTAGATCATACTCCATAGTAGATACACCACAAACAGCTATACATAGTAACTACATATAGATATTAGTTAGACTTCATAGAATAATTAAATTATGGGTCTATAATGACCCTAGCTATATAGTGAAGAAAGAGAAGTAGAGAGAAATAGAAGACTTTATGACTCTGACTTTCTCGAATTCCGAAAATCTCTGTGGTCTTGGATTATTTTTAACGATTAACGGTGTTTTGAGAATAGAGTTGGTGTCTCAACTCCTATTCGCCAACGCCCAGAGACTTCATAGACTCTCTCCGCAGAGAACATCATATCCCCGTATACCTGAGTAAAAACTGCCAGATACTAAACAAGTAGAAGTCACCACAAGCTATCAAAAATTACATAGACTCGAAGTACTGAGCATTCCAGATAGGAGCCTTCAGCTACAAGGCATAGTAGTGGATAGTCCTGCCAGATATATGTATTGCACTAGCAGTCCCTGGCTTCGCACTACTAGGCTAAGCCGTAGAAGAGTATGCAAATCCCAGTAACAAGTACAGAGGAGTACTAAATACTAGAACAGCATAGATGAGAGTAGGAAGTTTAAGACCTAGTAACCCCCACTTACAGTATCATGGGTGGAGTCCATAGTCTTGAGAGAAGAAGCTCGAAGATGGCTAGAAGAAGCCATATGGGATTACGAGACAGCTCTCATACTCCAGAGGGAGAAGAGATACAACGCTGCAGCCTTCTACGCTCACCAAGCAGGCGAGAAAGCAGCTAAAGCCCTCTTGTACTATGTTAACGAAGCCCCCTGGGGGCATAGCATTAGAATCCTACTAGAAAGGTACTTTGAGAGAAAAGGCATAAACTCAGATCCCGAGCTACTCTCACACGCAAGAGAGCTAGATAGACACTACATACCGTCGAGATATCCTAATGCTCATCCAGCTGGGACACCCCACGAAGCATACGACGAGACAGCTTCTAGACGGGCACTAGAAGCCTCTAAGAAGATAATAGACTATGCTAGGAGTGTCATCCATGGAGGACGAAGCTAGGCTTCTCAAACACGCTGTAGAGCTGCTAGTCGAAAAGCTAGACGCTAAAGCAGTAATACTGTTTGGGTCAAGGACCCGCAGAGACTGGAAACCATGGAGCGACTACGACCTACTAGTAGTAGCAGATTACAAAGAGAAGTACCTAGACAGGATAGGAAAGATTCTAGAAATCCTAAAAGAAATACCCCTCCCCATAGAGCCACACCCCTATACACCCAACGAGGCGCTGTCAATGCTTAGGAGAGGTAACCCAGCTATAGTAGACGCTCTCGAAGAGGGGAGAGTACTATACGCGACAGAGTGGCTAGAAAAACTAGTCAGAGAATACCAAGAACTCAAGAAGAAAGGCCTCAAGAAGACATACACAACAGTAGTACTCCCAGAATACAACTAGCTCGAAAACAGCCACAGAAGACCCTAACACTCGAAATACACACTATTCCAAGAAACACTACATTGTCTAGATCCAGTCTCTGTAGGATAGTAACTAACTAGTAGAAACCCGTAACAACGAAGTTCTACTTAATTTTATGTTTTATCTTTTGAAGTCTTTGTATATTAATATACTTTTATATGCATATAAGTAGAGTTACTAAGCTACCTATTATTGTAAAGACAAACCTATCTTACTTTAACAAGTATTCCCATGGACAATAAGTAGGATAGTATACTGAGGAAGCTACTAGAGGAGGTTAGGAGGAGCCCTAATAG
>JALTYD010000287.1 GCA_027046525.1 Pyrodictiaceae archaeon | reverse complement strand
AAAGAGTAGCTATAGCAAAAACACTAGTACTAAATCCTAAGTTTATAGTAGCAGATGAGACAGTATCGATGCTCGATGTATCTATACGCGCCGAAGTACTATAGATCCTAGAAGATCTAAAGAAGACAAGAAATCTAGCACAGCTATTCATTACCCACGACTTAGCACTAGCAAGATATGTATGTGATAGAATAGCAGTGATGTACTTAGGGAGAATAGTAGAACTAGCTAGAGCTGATGAACTAATAAACAACCCAATACATCCCTATACAAAAGCACTAATAGCAGCAATCCCAGAACCAGATCCTTCAAATAGACTAAAGATAAGAGAAGTAAGAATTAAAGGAGAAATTACAAGTGCTGTTAAACTACCAAGAGGCTGTAGATTTAGACCACGCTGTATAGCCTATGATGAAACCCCCGATATTCAATCTCAGTGTGAAGCAGAAGAACCACCACTCGTAGAAGTAGAACCAGGCCACTATGCTGCTTGTTGGCTAACTGCTAAAAAATAGCTTTCTCTTTTATTGATTACTACAGAGTATTACTATCCCCTCTCCCTCTACATACACTATCCTACTACATAATATCATAGTAGTGGGGAGTAGATCATGTATGGTAAAATCCTACTCGGAGTTGGCTATCTAGCAGCACCATTTGCTGGCCCGGGCTCAGCTGTCCTTACAGCTGCAGGATGGTTAGCTTATGGCAGCGAGTCAAAGAATCCTACGTTTACAAGTATAGGTCTTGTCGGTCTACTCGGTGTAGCATCTATACTTACAGGTTACTATGGAATAGGCTCAGAAGGACTGGCAGGTACTGGTGGCATTCTCTTACTACTGTATTATGTATTTGGTGTAGCAGCACTATGGATCCTCGGTATAAAGACAAATAATACACCGCTAAAAATAGCTGCAGCTCTCCTAGCAGTCTCCTGGCTCCTAGCAGTCTCAGGAGCAAACACAGTACAAGAAGCTACAAACACAGCTAGTGGTAATATAGTCGATTGGGGTGGTGTTAGCTGGGCTAACCAAGCTGCGAGAGACGTTATAGAAGCTATAGGTGGTACAGTAGCTATAGCAAAAGGACTATCTGTAGCAGGGGCTGTATTTGCTGCAATAGGTATACTAAGCCTAAGAGAAAGTGGAGAAACTGGAGCACTAAAAGAAGAAGAAATATTCAGTCTAGGAACCTACTAGCTCTCTAATAGTTGCTTCGAGATCCTTTATAGAGAAAAGAGTATATTTTACACTTATCTGGCTAGGCCATTTACTAGCTCTTCTCCGTGCTTCCTCCCATATACTTAAATGTAGTCTTGGGAGAAATACAACGACTTGTTCTACTCCTCTATCAACTAAAGCCTCAACTACTAGCCTAGTCTTAGAAACTACCTTCTCAACAATATCTCTCCTTGAAATAACAAGTTGAGGAGGTACATCATAACAACACGCAGGATAATCTTCAGCTCTATCATAAGGAACTATTATCAATAAATCAGAAAAATAAACCCACTCAACTCAGTAACAATCATAAACAACAACAACAATAAAACCACGAGTAATTTAA
>JALTYD010000286.1 GCA_027046525.1 Pyrodictiaceae archaeon | reverse complement strand
GATATTTGGTGATAGCAGGTGAGCAATAACTCTTCTACAAAGAAGATTGTTTTCACAGAGAAAGCACCTAAGCCTATAGGGCCCTATAGTCAAGCAGTACTTGTAGGAGGATTTCTCTTTATCTCTGGACAAATACCGATTGAACCTTCTACGGGTAAACTTGTCGAGAATGATTTCGAGATAGCAGTAAAACGCGTACTAGATAATATAAAAGCAATAGTTGAAGCAGCAGGAGGTTCTATGGACAATATAGTGAAGGTGACGGTTTATTTACGTGATATAAATAAATTTAGTAGTTTTAATGAGATCTATAAACAATATTTTCCCAAAGATCCTCCTGCTAGAGTAGTTGTAGAAGTATCTAATCTGCCAAAGAATGTTGACCTAGAAGTTGAGGCTATTGCATATATTGGTGGATAGAAAGTGTTGTCATCCCTAAATATGGATCCCAAGAAGTTGATCGAAGATATATATAGAGAAGCTCTTCGGGCTAAAGATATCGTTAGTCGATATGCTAGACGGACACCTATGGATCATAGTACAACTTTTAGTAGGATAGCTCGCGGAACAGTTTATTTAAAGTACGAGAACCTTCAGAGAACAGGAAGCTTCAAGATTAGAGGCGCTCTCTACAAGATACACAAGTTGTATAAAAAAATAAGAGGTGGCGTGGCAGCTTCTGCGGGTAATCATGCACAAGGAGTAGCTTTTGCTTCTTCTGTGTTATCTATTCCAAGTATAATAGTTATGCCTGAAACTGCAAGTATATCTAAAATAGAAGCTACTAAGAGCTATGGTGCAAAAGTTCTTCTCCATGGAAAAGTATACGATGAAGCAGAAATTAAAGCAAAGGAGATAGCTAGGGATAACAACTATTATTTTGTCCACCCTTTTGACGATATAGATGTTATTGCTGGCCAAGCTACGATAGCGTTTGAGATACTAGAAGAAGTAAAAGATATTGATGTAGTCCTTGTTCCAGTCGGCGGAGGAGGATTAATAAGTGGAATAGCTACTGTAGTAAAAAAGATCAAACCAAGTATTAAAATAATCGGTGTTGAGCCTGAAAACGCTCCAAAGACATATTATTCACTCAAGACTGGTAGACCTGTAGAAGTTGAAGTAAAACCAACTATAGCAGACGGTCTTGCAACTAAGAAACTAGGCAATATAACATTTACTGTAATTAAGAATCTCGTCGATGAAATTGTATTAGTCAGCGAGGAAGACCTTGCGCATGCAATATACCTACTACTAGAACGTGGTAAAATCCTAGCAGAAGGTGCTGGTGCTGCACCAATAGCTGCCTTACTCTCTAATACACTCGATCTGAAAGGTAAAAATATTGTAGCTCTAATTTCTGGAGGTAACATAGACTTAACAGCATTATACCGTTTAGTACTAAGAGGATTAACTGCATATGGGAGAATAGTAACCATCCAAGGATATGTATATGATGTACCAGGTACACTTGCTGAGATAACGAGGATTATAGCCCAATACAGAGGTAATATACTCGATGTATTACATGATAGAACAGCAATAGAAGCACCAGCATGGCATACAT
>JALTYD010000285.1 GCA_027046525.1 Pyrodictiaceae archaeon | reverse complement strand
TATCAGTAGAGTAGAGCTTCTAGCAAAATACTATCCTTTCCTAAAGAATTTCCGCTTAGACGATTTATTCTACTACCTACGTTTACTATTCTACTTCGGAGTAATAGACATAGAGCTCTCTAGAGAAATTCCTAGAGATCTTAGAGACATAATGTTGAAGAGAACTCTACTAGCAGATCTAGTCTATGAAGCTGTCGAGAGGAGGGAAGCAGTAGTAGTCTATAGTATGTACATGGGCTTGTTGTTTAGAACACCTGCTAGGAATGTACTTTTTTCGGGTATAAGAGCATCTAATATCATCGACTTAGTGTATACAGGCTTGCTAGATGCTGATATTGTGTCACGAGCTCTCGGTATACAAGTACTTAATAGAAACAAACTAGTAGGATTGGAGAGATCAACTACTAATAGGCCATGGTATGAACCTATAAGCGATATTAGTGGTATAATAGCACTACTAGCAGCACTGCAGGTTGTAAAAATAAAACCAAAACACGGCAAGTTGATCGGGCTTAGGTATCAGAGTAGACTAAAGAGAGAGATAACTATTAGTGGAGGTATCTATGCTGATTATATACTACCGAGAGGGTCTATGATTATTGAGCTTGACTGGCTAGTAAATAAGCGTATTAGAGATGAACTAACAGGTGTAGATTATTCTGAATTTGGAGGAGTAGTATCAAAAAGTATTGAGTGGTTTAAGAGTAAATTACCCTATCTCGCGTATAGCTCGTTAGAAAAAGTAGTCACTGTAATATCTAATAGTAGAGAGTTTATAGAAGAACAGCTAGCTACTATTTATTGGGGCGGTTCCAGGTAGTACTAGAGGAGATAACTTCATAACCTCCCACAAAAATAGGATATGTATGTGGATAGTTGGGCCCGTAGCTCAGCCCGGTAGAGCGCCCGGCTCATAACCGGGTGGTCGGGGGTTCGAATCCCCCCGGGCCCACTAATCTAGTTATTGCTTAGAGTCCTAGGTATGCTTTCCTTAGAGCTTCATTTTCCATTATTTCTTCTGGTCTTCCTTCGAATATTATTCTGCCTTGCTCGAGTATGTAGGCTTTATCTGCGTGTTTAAGTGCTGCAGCAATATTCTGTTCGACTAGTAGTATTGATATACCTTCTTCAGTACGTAGTTTTGCTAATGTATCTACTATGCTTAATGCTAGTTTTGGAGCAAGTCCTTGGCTAGGTTCATCTAGTAGTAGGAGTTTAGGCTTAGACATTAGAGCTCTACCTATAGCCAGCATTTGTTGTTCTCCTCCACTGAGTGTACCTGCTTTTTGTTTTCTTCTCTCTTTTAACCTCGGGAATAGACTATATACAAATTCTAGTGTTTCTTCTATATCGTAGCTTTTTAGGCGTGTAAATGCTCCTAGTCTTAGGTTTTCTTCTACTGTCAGCTCTGGGAAGAGTTTTCTACCCTCTGGTACTAGTGTCATACCACGTTGTACTTTTTCGTGCGGTTTTTTCTTCGTTATATCTTCTTCTCCTAGCTTGATAGTACCAGACCATATAGGTATTATCCCCATTATTGCTCGGAGGAGTGTTGTTTTTCCAGCACCAT
>JALTYD010000284.1 GCA_027046525.1 Pyrodictiaceae archaeon | reverse complement strand
GATAAAGGCAGTTTTTCTACTTGTTGTTAAAAGTAAGTACTCCATCTAGAGTCTGTCTATGTGCTATACCGCATCTTCCTTTCTCCCATAGTTCTTTTATACTACGTGCACCTGCGTATCCTAGGCCTGCTTTTATACCTTCGATAAATTCTCTTAGTCTATAGTATACAGAGCCTCGGTACTCTACTAGTCCTTCAATACCTTCTGCTACTCTCTTGGATACTCTCGAGTATCTATCAACTGCGTATCTCTTTGCTAGTGCAGTCTTACTAGCCATTCCTCGGTATGGTTTATACATCTTACTACCTACTACTATTAGTTCTCCTAGTGCTTCGTCTGTCCCAGCTAGTAGGTATCCTAGCATTACAGTACTAGCACCTGCTGCAAGTGCTTTAACAGCATCTCCAGAGGATTTTATCCCGCCATCAGCTATTATAGGTATATCTAGGCCTTGTTCTTCTACAGCATCTCTCGTAGAAGCTACAGCCCATAGTGTTGGTGCATATACTCCTCCTACATCTGCTGTAGTACATATAGAGCCTCCAGCTATCCCTACTCTCAGACCATCTAGTTTCTCTAGCGAAGAAGCTATATCTACTACAGCTTGGTAGGTTCCAATATTGCCAGCTACGAAATCTGATGATACTTCTTTTACAAGTTCTCTTGCAGCCTCTATTGCAGGAGTACTGTGGAAGTGAGCTATATCTCCTACGAGCACATCTACGTACTTATCTAGTAGTATTGCTCTGTCAATATCATAAGGAGATACTGCTGCAGCTACTACTAGTGAGCCATCTGGAGAAACTGCAGGATTATACTCAGAAAGTATATCTTGGACTAGTAGAGTACCAACATATATACTATCACTAGCTGTAATAGCTACTGCATCATAAGCTCCTCTGAGGACTTCTCTAATAGCATCTCTATAGGACTGGATAGAGTATCTAGGTCCAGTTTTTTCTACTGCTAGTAGAGTTGGCTCAAATCCTTCTCTACATATCTCTCTAAGTCTCCAAGCCCATACATACCCCTGGACACTAGTACCTTCTACAACTGGTAGTACTCTAGTATTACTACTAGCCATAATTTCTAGACTAGTACTACATGGATAGTCTTTCTCTACATAGATTCTACGTAGAGGGAAGAGAGGATGTTCTTTTACTCTCTTAGCAATCGATACTTGTTCCTCTCTAGGCATATTCCTATGTATAACACCGATACCTCCTAGGAGAGCCATAGCTACTGCCATTTCATAGCCAGTTACTGTATCCATAGGCGATGAAGCAATAGGTATATTCAGAGAAATACTACGTGAGAACCTAGTCGATAAGTCTACATGTCTAGGTTCTACAGGAGCTCTACCTGGTAAGAGATAGACTATAGAGAAGTCGTAAAGGTTTTCTGCATCTTCTAGTTTTTCTCTAAAAACCATGGGGGAAACAACCTACCCAGAAGTTTTCTTTTGTTTAGCCATAGATAGGAAACGAGTTTATTAAGAGTTACTTTCTTCGACAAAAGTGGTCTTAGAGGAGGATAATAGAGAGGAGGTAGTACTAATGTATAATAGTAT
>JALTYD010000283.1 GCA_027046525.1 Pyrodictiaceae archaeon | reverse complement strand
CTCATTAATCGATGTAAATCCTAGCGAAGTCATCGCAATTGGAGATTCAGAAATAGATGCAGAGATGAAAAAACCAGGTATAAAACTTGTATCTACTGAAAATTCTGATAAAGTACTTAAGGATGTATCAGATTTCATCATTGGAGGAGCTAGTGGACAAGCAGTAGCTTCCTTTCTGAGGAGTATCGCTGAGTCTATCAGACATAGTAGGAGAGGTACTAGGTAGATGAAGATAGTAAAGATAACTGGCAAGATGATTAAAGGACTAGGAGTAGGTAGGAAATTTATCTCTCATCCATACTATTTTAGAAAACTAAGTAGTATCTTGAACTGCTCTGTCTATCCTGGTACACTTAACGTAGAAACAGATACGGATTGGAGAAAACTTGCATCAGAATGTGAACCAACTATAATCCCCCCTGTAGTATACAATGGCAGAGTACTAGGGGCAGTCTATCTCTGGGGAGCACGACTCGTACTAAGTGATTTAACTACTGAATGTGCTATTATAAGGCCTTTAAAGAGTTCTCACCCACCTAACGTACTAGAAATTATAGCTTGTCAGCGTCTACGCGAAAAAATACACAACCTAGATATAGCTGTAGAAGTTGAATGTAAAGAAACTAAATCTCTGACAAGAACTTTGCAAGATACGTAGCTAGTACTGAGAAAACTACTCCACTACCAACAATACCTACAATACCTGTTATTGCATATAGACCCATACTAGCCTCTACCAGGTAAGGCCCGCTCTGCTGCATAAAAGGTATTATAAAACCAGCAAGTACAACTGCTGCAAACAACCCCCTTGATTCAACGTATATTATAATAAATGCTGTCAGAGCAGATGCTGCTGAAAAATAAACAGTAGATGCAACTACTGTAGCAAGATAATTTATGTTAATAATTTGCCACATATTTGATAAAACAGCAGTTACAAATATATACGTTATAGATAATATAAGCATTAGTATCTCTATGAATACTAATTTAGCAATAAATACAATCTCTGATGGAATAGCTGATAAACGTAATCCATCGAGAGTATGCTTCTCAGCTTCTCTAACAATTGCAATAAAACCAGCTAAAATACCAATTATAAACATCTCAAGCAGCTGCCCTGTAGCTATGACCGTATAAGCATCAGCATCTTCGAACAAGAGTGCTTGAGGACCACTAATTAAGTAAGCTACTGGTATACTTGTACTTACGCCTAGAATTGTAAGAGCAGCAAGTTCCTGCCACCTCCTCGCCATAATAACTATGTCTTTCTTGACTAGCAATATGAATACTTTAATGTAAGCTTTTACCACTTCTATACATACACCCTATAGTATCCTTCTCCTACGAGTATGGTACTTATACCTAGTTATTACATACCATGATTATGAATCTGAAGTAACAGGTTAGAGACAAAAAGAATACTTAATTATGTTCCAACAGGCTCCTGTTGGTACGTAGTATGGCATCCTTGCAGAATTTCTGTAACCTCTAGTGTTTTTTGACTAGCTCGGTAGATTCCCTGTAGTACTATATTGTTAGGATCCCATTTTAGATACTGTACTGGTCCATATTTCTTTTCTATATAGTCTGCACTCACAACAGCAATAATTCTACCTCCTCTCTCCCCTTCTAGTACCAGATATAGTACTCTATTACGTTGATCATACTCAGTAGTAACTAGTTTTCCTTTTACTGTAACTCTCCTATCTTGTTCAAATTTAACTAGCTCAGAAACATCAATATAGCCACTAGATTTAATAGCGTAGTATCCTATCATAGCAAGTGCTATGGTAAGTAGTACTGCAAATAATGCTATTTTTAGTATATTTTTCCTCAATCTTATCCCCATTTATCTATTTTCTAGCTATGCTCTCAGATATAGCTAACTTCTGAACAACAAATCCTAGTACTAATAAGAGAATACCATAAAACAAAACATTAATGAGAACTGTGGGAGGTTTTACTATCTCTATACTAGCTAGCTCTCCCTCTTCTTTCAAGTCGATCTTTATAATATGCTCTTTGAGGACAAGCTCGCCTTTCTCTGTAAGTAGTTCTCTAATCTCTCCCTCAGAGGGTTTATAGGTAAGGTTAACAAACTTGTCCCCAGTACGCACAACTAGGTACAGTGTATCATTCCAATATTCTCCTCCTTCCACTCGCCCAGTATTATGCATTATATAGGGAGCTAATAGAGCGATTGTAGAAACTAGTAGTATCGTAAAACCTGCCACTCCTCCTAGTTTAAATATACGTGTTTTTTGTCGTGGTCTTGTTAGAGGTAGTACTGATACAAGTATACCTATGGATAAAGCAACTAATATTCTAGATACGAACAACACCCTAGCAGTAGGCGCAGCTAATAACTCTTTACCAAGTACTCCTGTAGGATGCAGGCTTGCACCAGCAATCTTAGGTGCATAGTAGCTAAGAGGAACCATTGAAAAAGCAGCAATTGCATAAACAGAAGCTACTACTTTTTCTCTATCAGGATCGCTAACACTACTTCTTAACGCGAAATATACAAGATATGCAACAAAGAGCAGGAGTACACCTGTTTGCCTAGGATCCCAATTCCATGCTGCACCCCATGCTTCTTTGGCCCACGACATACCTGAAGCAAGAGTATATATAGCATATAGTGTAGCTATCGAAATAAAACTCTTAGACATATAATCAAATCTGTCCTTTCTCTTCCAGAGAAACATAATGGCAGTAAATAATCCACCAGCATATAGGAAGTACGTGGTTATAGCGAGTGGTACGTGTATAAATAGGTTAACATACGATGCAGGACTACCAACTTCGAACTCTACGACTCTAGGATATGGTGCTCTAAATGCAGCATATGTAACCAATATAGAATCTACTACTATGAGTACTGGTAGAGCATAGACCAGAAGTTTTTTCTCCAAATCTACCACTCAACTTGATAACTTAGTTAATCCGATATTTTAATTATTTTTCAGTATAGGATAAAGATTATTTAAACGAAAAAAGAGAAAAATACTTACCTACGTAGTATATACATAACAATAATAGCTACTACTGATAGGACAACTAGTAATGCTACAACATAGCTAATTGATGCTATTAATTTAGCTGTTCCTTCTTCCTCTTCTACAGGTGTAATAGTTATAGTCAAAATTTTCGTGGTAGTCTCTACTTCTGTTACTGTTTCAACAACAGTCTCTGTTATAGTAGTTGTATATGTCTCTGCCACAGTTATTGTTTCAACTTGCTGAGTAGGTTGAGTTTGTACAGGTTTAGATTCTTCAAATAACTGACTAAAGTACTCGTAGAGCTTCTGTAAATCATCATCAGTAGCACGTGGTTCAACCGGAGTAGTATCTCTCATATACTGTAGAAGTCCTTTAAAATCACTATACTCTCCTATAGCTTCAGCTGCAGCTGCTTCATCTATGCTATTGTATTTAGTAGCCCACGAAACTACTTTATTTTTTACATCGTCAAAAGCGTGGCAAAGCTTACAGTTCTTTTCGTCGAAGATTCTTCTTGCTTCTTCCTCTGTTGTTGCTTCGGTTAGTGTGGAGACAGTAGTAGTAATAACTATAAGTAGTACAAGTAGACTATAAGCTACTTTTCTGATGTCCATGCTCTATCCTCCAATTCTATAGCTCATTGATTACATGTAGTCGAGTAGATATATCTGTATGCTAGGAAAAAAACTTAACATAACATAGGATTATTTCTCGTAGTGTTTAATAATCGTGAGTAATGATGCTTTAGCAAGTACAGCGTATATTATTAACCCGAGTGCATGAATACCTATCGTTATAGCATACTCTATCGGCGAGGGATAGTAGACTACGTATCTCCCTAGAGGATCTGGGATAAATGCTGGTACTATGATGGTCATTGTCTTCTCAAATACTACTGCCACTATAACTAGGCTTGCTATAACTACTCTACCCCAGTAGCTATTTCTATATCTCGGTATTAGAGCTAATAGTACTGAAATTGTCCCTAGTATAATCCACCCAGCAAATAATATTACTAGATACCCTGGTTGACCTTTACCCATGTATAATAGCTCTGCTTGAGCTTTCTTCCATGGCTCGTTAGTATACCAGAAGAGCTCCTGAGCTTCACTTAGACTAAAGTAGAGTCCAATAATCATTGATCCTACTATAACATACATTGTTTTCTTGTAGACATCTTCGTCTACTTTAAATCTATCCATGTATTTCTCGGCTATCAACAGTACTAGTAGGAGTAATGCAGGTCCACTTGCAAATGCTGTAGCAACGTAGCGTGGTGCGAGCAGAGGACTATGCCATATAGGCCTTGCTGTTAGTGCTTGTGATATAAATGCTGTGACAGTGTGAATACCTATAGCAAATGGCGCAGCTATAATTATAAATGGTATTATGAACTTCTTGCCTAGCGGTTTATCCTGTCTGTACATGTGTATTGTATATAACAGCCCGATGATGTTTATTAGTAGATAACCAGTTAGTACTACAAAGTCCCAGTCAAGCATTGATCTCAGATTAGGTAGTTGTGGCATTAATATTAGTGCACGCAGAGGCTGTCCCATATCAGCTATGATAAGCAGTAGAACGATAATGATAGCAGCTATTGCTTGTACTTCTCCGAGAACAGCTACTTTCTTAAAGCTTTCATTATTAAACACATATGCTATGATACCAAATACTATACCAGCTGCTGCTACTCCAACCCAGAAGATAAAGAATGCTATATAAATACCCCATGGTACAGAATCAGTTAGATTTGTTACTACTAATCCACCATACTCGCTCTTAAGGAATATTGGGGCATGCTGGACAAACACCCAGTTGTAGAGTCCATATATCATCATTATCGTTAAACCAGCCAGAAATAGATAATAACTCTTAGATCCTCTAAGCCCACTACTCAAGATATACTTAATTGTATCTATCAGCGCCTTTATGTCCACGGTTCTCACCCCTCCTCCTTACTACGAGGCGGTGTACGAGCTGGGCCGAAATAGTAGAAGAACATAGGTTTATTACCAGTTTCTGGTCTTAGTACAAATGCACCATACTTCTCTAGTATCCTCCTAATGGGGCCTTCTGGGTCATTTATATCGCCGAAAGATCTAGCTCCTACAGGGCATACTTCCACACACGCTGGTATACCTCCATCTCTCGTCCGCTGTATACAGTAGATACACTTTTCTACAACATGTGGATACCTTAGTACGTTTCCAAGTATGTGCATATTGGGGTTAAGTTCAAGAACAGGTACTCGTGGCTTCTTCCAATTAAATCTTCTCGCCCCATAGGGACAAGCAGTAATACAGTATCTACAACCTATACATCTATCGTAGTCGACGACTACGATACCATCATCTTCTTTCCAAGTAGCTACAACTGGGCATACATATACACAACTAGGCTCATCACAGTGCATACATGCCATAGGAATATAGACATAGTCCTTCTTAGGTGCTTCTTCTCCATAATCTATGTTTGTATTTAATAGTTCTAGGTCGTCTCTATGTACTTCTAGTACATGTATCCACTCAATACCTATGTCTCTATCAGTATTGTTTTCCATTACACATGCATATGCACATCTCCTACAGCCGATACACTTGTTTATATCTAGTGCCATCACGAACCTAGTACCAGGCTTCGGTGGAGTAGCCTTTACTACAATTTTTTCACATCTATTACGTGCTTCGCTACACTCAGCTGAATCTTCTCCCTTATCTAAGCAGATTTTATCAGCTTCAGCTCTACACATCTTCTTAATCTCTGCTTCTCTTTCTCTAGCTCTCTTCTCATACTTGTTTAGTCCCTCCTCAGCTTCTACAAAACCTATAATCTCGCTAAGTGATACTGGTCTAAGTACTTCCATCAGCTTATTTCTCTCGATTGCTATAAATGATACCATACCAGCTCCTATTCCAACAGCTGCTGCTTTCAGCAACTGTCTCTTCTTACTATCTATCTTGCCCTCTTCTTTCATCTCCTCTCACCTCGTATGATAGCTAGTACAATCAGACTCATTGCTGTGATAGTTACAGCTAGTGTACCATATACAACATTATCTTGTTTTGGTGTAGGAGCTACGTAGTTTTGTTTCGGCAATATACTCAAAGGCTCCATTGTGGGATTATGTGGATTATGACACTCGACACACGCTCTAGCAGGAACTGGAGTAAATTTACTATATTCTTTACACTCGTGGAAGCTATATATAACACCCTTATAACCAGCAACATTGATTATTCGTCCTTCTTCACATACAAATGTCGAATTACCATGTGCTAACCTAGTATAATCCTCGTATATATCGTAGTGGCACTTAGCGCAGACAAGATTCATTTCATCTAGCTTCTCTCTGCTATGTATATCTTTTATCCCTATTTCTACTAGGGTATCATTAAGACCCTCCATAATCCATACAGTAGGAGCTTTATGGCAATTAGCACAGTACAACCCTCTATGTGCGCCAATGGTTAGATTCTTATCGTGTACAGTTTCCTCTCTAACAAGCCCTGTAACATTAAGTACTGCGTGGCATTGTTGACATGGATAAATACCTGTTTCTTCTGATGCTTTCGAGCTAATAACAAAGAGTGATAGTACTGCCAGTATGTATGCTACTAAGTACACAGATAGTTTCAAGGATATCGCCCTTGAGGCTATCTGATCCACTATGACCATGTTTTATAAAGGTATTTATACTATGTGATAGTACAAATAATTTTATTTTTTAAACATATGTTAAAGAAAGATGATCAAAATCTTAGTCTCTACTCCTAGATACTGCTATAGCAATAGACGAGAACAACATCACTAGAGGTCCAATCCAGACAAGATCAGTTCCAGGAACTATTTTTACTCTAACATTAACTCCTTCCTCTCCGATAATAGAGCCATACTTGCCGTATTCATCTGAGAGTATAAACAGATCTACTGTTGTCTGCTCTAGTATAAAGGCTCTCTCGTTAGGATTCTTATCTCTCACAAAGTCCATATTCAGTCCCGATGCCAAGAGTGAAGCTAAAACGAACTTCTCAGTAGGACTTAAGTCCATCTCCTCTGTTACTGCATATAAATAGTAAATTGCTAGTTCATGATAACTAGAGCCAGTGTATTTGGAATTGACTGTAGGTGGATTAACTGTAATATATACATCACTGACACCTCTAGTAGCATGTAGAACCCTCGGTACTAGACCATGTATACCTTGTATTTCTCCATTAACTTCAAACCTTATAACAGCTTCTAAGAGCTCTCTATCATTTCCACTACCTAGTTCAAAAACTAGTTTAAGTATCGCTGTCTCAGGAACAGTTACAGGAGCTCTGAAATAAGCCATACAGAGACTCAAATTACCTATATTTAGTACCTGGCTAGGACATTCAGGGAAATGTAGTATCTTATCTATTTCGCCACTCCTTGCAATACCAACAATATCTGACTTGAAGATCTTTTCTAGGAAAGGATTATCAATCCTCTTCAGGACTAAATATGTCGCTACCTCCTCGCTTAGTTTGTATGGTATCTCTATAGTAGTATTATTAGCATAGAGAATACCATCAGCTATAATCCACGTATTTCTAAACTCTACTGTGGAGTCTCTAACGAGCAACGGTTTTTCTTTATCACCAAATTGCCTCAAGAAGATAGATATATTGTTTAGATCTAGTGTTAAGTTATCTGCAATATTGAGTCTAATGGGTTTATCGAAGTATATCTTGTAGATAGTATGTGGAGAAGGCTCTAGTACATTTCTGTCAATTGTGGTATCACTAGGCAAGTTTATTCTCAGTAGCTCAAGACTAAGTATAGCTGAGAATGTAATACCGTCTTCTATTTGTCTTGCTCCAAATATCAAAGTTATATTTTCTAGAGATACATTAGCTTCTACATTGTCAATTATCTGGAATTCTGCTCCTTCCTCAGTAACACGCTCACCTAGGAGACTTATCTCCACATTACTAGCATCAGCGGATTTTATTGATATACGTCTATCAACTAGTTCAT
>JALTYD010000282.1 GCA_027046525.1 Pyrodictiaceae archaeon | reverse complement strand
GGTTTTTTACTTCTGAGATTTTCTCTAATACTTCTCTTATTTCTTTCTGTATACTATTCAATATTTTATCACAATCCTATTAATGTTGGAGCCGGGGCCGGGATTTGAACCCGGGAACAACGGGTCTCTACGATGGGCGGTATTAAGCCACTGCAGCCCGCCGCCTTAGACCGCTCGGCCACCCCGGCGCGTCTTACTCCACTAATAGTCTTAAACTAAGGGTTTTATTAAATCAGCGGGGTGGAGAGGATGAGCAAAAATGATAATGAAGTGATTATAATAGGTGGTGGTATAGCAGGATTATTTACAGCATCATACATAAAAGATAGTGATGTTATCATCCTAGAATCTTCGAGGAGAATTGGTTGGCCACCACATTGTAGCGGTATAGTTAGCATTAATACCTATGAGGAGTTTAGGAAAAAAGTTCACGTAGAAATAGAAAGTATTTATAGAGAAGCAATATTTCTAGATAACAAGTTTAGTACTATATGCTCAGTAGAGAGAAGAAGACCAATTGCAGTTAAGATAGCTAGACCTCGTTTAGAAGAAGAACTAGCAGTAGTTGCAGAGAATAGTGGACATAAAATACTGCTGGGCTCAAGGGTTGAGAAAATAGAAATGAAAGAAGGTCAGGGCAGGTGTATTGTTGCTCATAATGGGAAGCGCTTCTGTAGCGAGCATATAATAGTAGCTGCTGGGCAGAATTCTTCCTTTGCACATATATTCGCAAGGTATTGTAGAAAGATAATAGGCATAGAGACACGTGTTGAGTTAAATAAGAGACTGGATCCAGAAAAATTCACAACAATACATAGTAATAGAATAGCTCCTGAGTTTTTCGGCTGGATAGCTCCTATTCATGATGGAAGGAAAGCAGCTATCGGTATAGCCGATAAAAGCGAACCTGTGAGTAGATTGGCATATTTACTGAAAATAGTTGATAAAAGAATAGGAGTTAGAAAAATTATATCTCGTAGAGGAGGAATCATAGTTAGAGGACCTCCATCGAAAGAATTGATAAATAAACATGTAATAGGAATCGGCGATATCTTGTGTGCCTCAAAACCTTTCACAGGCGGGGGTCTATACGCAATTACGAAATTAGCACCTCACATTGCTAACTATATTGAGAGGGAGAGAAAAAGAAAAAGAGAACTAATTAGAATATGGAGAAACTTAAGGAGGGAACTTCTTACACAATACTACTATACTAGATTTGCAACACTGTTTAGAGATTCATTTCTACTACTGTTATCTGTTGCATGTACAGGAGAAAAAAAGGGTGTGTGTAGAATAGATTATGATAGACATACATCGTTAATGAATTGTCTACTGGGAAGCGTCTATGGCAAGAAACAAATTACTTAAAGAAATTATTAGAGAAATCTATGGAGATAATTATATTGCTGTTTTCTGGAAAAGGATAGATATTATCGGCGATATTGCTATTATTAAGAAACCTTTTGATCTAAATATCGAAAAATTAAAACCATTAGCCGAAGAGCTAGTACGTCGAATGACTAATATAAAAAGTGTTTGGGCTGCTGTATCTCCTATTCATGGCGAGCACAGAATTAGGA
>JALTYD010000281.1 GCA_027046525.1 Pyrodictiaceae archaeon | reverse complement strand
ACTAAGGGATTGTGTTACGGACTGTCTTCCTCGAGAGAGAGGTATCTATCTACATTTCTTTACTCTCAAGGAAAATATCATCATTTATGTCAGAAAGGCTAGAAGAGTAGTGACTAAGGGTATTTATGCTTATATAGGTTCATCTATGGGGGCTGGAGGGCTTAGAGCTAGGATATCAAGGCATCTAAAAAAGAGAAAAAAAGTATACTGGCATATAGATAGAATAACTACTAATCACAACTATGTTCCAATAGCTTCAGTTTATACATTGACAGATACTAAGCATGATGAGTATAATCTTTCATCGTTGATGAATACATCTAGATGTTTCACTGTGGTTGGTAATATAGGGGGTTCTGATAATCCTTATAAGATTGGACATTTATTTAAATGCAATACTGATAATAGAAATATATGTATAAATTATGGTATTGGTATCTTAATGGGATTAGGATATATTCCTAGAATCTGTATCCATAGTTCTTTCCATGAGAATTTCTCATGACTAATGAAAACCCATAAATAGTGGGACGGACTTATTAGTATAACGACCCTATTAGCTCGGTCTATCACCATTATAGTTCTATGATGTATTCTGAGACACCCTCTATCGATACCCATCCATTGTGAAATAGTGTTAGTGGGGTGAGAGTGTGAGCATAAGAGTTGTTATAATAGGACAGGGTCTTGTATCTAATCATTTCGTAGTAGGTCTAGAAAGAATAAAATACGAAGGTTTAGAACCTTATGGTGTCCCACTAGCTAAGTATAAACTACCATATGGTATTGAGGATATAGAGGTAGTAGCTAGTTTCGATGTAGATATATCAAAAATAGGTAAAACTGTCTATGATGTAGCTATGAAAGAATTAGGAGAAACTATAAGGATACCAGATTCTCTAAAGAAGATAAATATATACCAAGGAGTACATCTGGGTTCACTCGAAGGTCTTCCGATAAAAGCTAGAGGACTGGAGGAAGAGAAAGGATCAGTAGTAAAAGCTATTGATGAGCTAGTTAGCATACTTGCAAGTCTACGGCCAGATGTAGTGATTAATGCTGCTACAACCGAGAAAGCTAAGGCTTTCCACAAAGTAGAAGACTTAATTGCTGCAATAAAGACAGATAATAGAAGTATCCTAGACGCTGGACATGTATACGCATATGCTCTCTATAGGTATGCTAAAGACTATGGTAAAAAAGTTGCAATGGTTAATGTTATACCAACGCCTCTTGCTAGGGATATTGCAATTGAGAAGATGTACGAGGAAGCATCTAGTATAATCTTAGGCGATGATGGAGCGACAGGTGCTACTCCACTAACAGCAGACATACTGGAGCACCTGGCTGAAAGAGGCCGTAAAGTTCTGTCAATAGCTCAGTTCAATATTGGTGGAAATACTGACTTCTTAGCCTTAACTGTTCCTGAAAGAAATAAAATGAAAGAAGAGACAAAGAGTAGTATTGTAAGAGATATTCTAGGATACAACGTCCCTAACTACATCAAGCCTACAGGCTATTTAGAGCCACTAGGTGATAAGAAATTCGTAGCAATGCATATATGGTGGAAAACCTTCAATGGTCTAGAA
>JALTYD010000280.1 GCA_027046525.1 Pyrodictiaceae archaeon | reverse complement strand
GTTTTGCATATAGCAGTAAATTTCGCATAGTGGGGGGTTGTGTTTTTCTAGTAGTTCTTTTATTTGTGGCTCTCTTTCTGGATATTCTTTTTCTTCTACTATATACAATTCTAGTGGAAAGTGTTTACACATAGGGCAAGCTGCTAGATCCATAAATCTACGTTTCATCGCTTATCAACCTCCTAACTTCTTCTATTAAGCTATTTGTTAGTTTTTTCGCTTTCTCTTTAGAATATGCTTCAACCATTATTCTTAAAACAGGCTCAGTACCACTTGGTCTTATTAAGAACCAGGAGTCTTCGGTTTCCACTCTTAGCCCGTCTATTGTGATGACTCTGTAAGAGGTGTCGCTGTATAAGTTTACGAGTTTTTTTACTATTTTCTGTGATGCTTCTCTTGGCATTGGTATTTTTGTCTTTACACTATACATACGCGGTACTTGGCTGAAAATCTGGGATGGTTTTTTCTTCTCAACTGCTAGTAGTTCTAATAGTAGAGCGGTAGTCATTGCACCATCGCGAGCTAGAAGGTGAGGAGGATAAATAAAGCCTCCATTTTCTTCGAATCCAGCAATACCCCCTTTATTTAGTAGGTTGTATGAGATGTAGATGGAGCCTACTGGAGTCCATGCTACCTCTATATTGAATTGAGAGAGATAATCTACTACTACTTTGCTACTAGAAACAGCTGTATATATTCTCCGTGGTAGATCAGCTAGTTTCTTTTCAGCTATGTAGCTAGATAGTATTGATCCTGTTCTGTCTCCCCACCATACCTCTCCTGTTTCATCAATGAAGATAGCTCTGTCAGCATCACCATCATGTCCTACTCCCAAGTCTAGGCCTAGCTGCTTTACTATAAGAGCAGACTGAGAGAGTGTAGAAGGATTAGGTTCTAGTTCTCTATACGGGTGGGGGCTTATATCACACCCTACTGTATATGGTTTTACCCCAAGCTCTCTAAGTAGAGTTGGTGTCGTAAGTGAAGAGACACTATTACCACAATCTACGAGAACCCTAAATTCTCTTGACCTAACAGTCTGCTTATCAATGTGATCTATAATTGACTTTATATAAGAATCAATTACTCTAGGTTCAATAGTAGTATCATGGATTATACTGCTCCATTTTGATCTATGAAATCTTTCGCTGAAGTATATCTCTTCTATAGCTTTCTCGGATTCTCTGTCTAGTTCTATACCTATAGCATTTACAACTTTAATTCCATTATAATTTGGTGGGTTATGGCTGGCAGTTACTATTATCCCACCATCGTATCCTAATTCTTTTACAGCATACTGGATAGCTGGTGTAGGTGCATAACCACGCGGATAGGCAATAGAGACCTTAACGCCAGCAGATAGGAGGCCTGCTATTAGAGAGAACATTAACATTTCCCCACCTACTCTTGCATCCCGGCCTACGAGTATCCTTGAGTGTTCGCCGAAGAAAGTACCTATTGATAAACCGAGTTTAAGAGTGAGTTCTGGTGTTAGTTCCTCGTTTACTACGCCTCTTACACCATCTGTTCCAAATAGTTTACCCATTACTAGCACCTATAGTAGTTCCACTATTAGAGTAATAAGTTCGGGAAGAATTAAAATTGAGAGTACTGATAGGCACACTCGAGGGGAACAGTAATGATTATTGAGAATCTGTATGGATACAAGCCGACATGTATCATACTCTATGCTATAGGCGGTGGAGGAGATATAGTTTCTGCTGCTCTCTTAGCAGAAAAATTCAGAGATGTAAAAACAGTACTAGCAACACCTGTTTGGGAGAGATTTAAGCGAGACCCTATACCTGGTCCTATAGAGCTTAGAGAATTAATCGGTGTGAGACTGTATGAACATATAGCAGAGCCTCTTCATAGATGCTACGTCAATAGAGTTGGTAGGATTTTCACTCCTACCGCTTGTGCAGTAAAGAGCTACGTAGATAGCCCACTATACTTCATTGACCTCTATAAAGGAGAAATAGGCGTAAGACGAGGGTTGGAAGAGATAGCAAAACTACATGGATGTGAAGCAATTCTGGGTGTTGATGTGGGCGGAGATGTTTTAGCACATGGATGTGAAGAAACACTATGGAGCCCTCTTGCAGATAATATAGGGTTATCAGCAATAGTAAATACACACCTTGATGCTACTATAGCTATACACTCTCCAGGCTCCGATGGAGAATTACCACTTGAATTTATAGAGGAAAAAATAGCTGAAATTTCAAGGTATGGAGGTTATCTAGGAGCTCTAGGCATAATGAAACACGATATTCCTTTTCTAGAAAGACTACTATCAGATAAAGATATAGCAACAGAAGCTAGTAGGATAGCATTACTAGCTATCAAGGGATTCCATGGTGACAAGAAGATAAGAAACGGTTCAAGAATAGTTAAAATCTCTTTTATACAGACATTAACTGTATTTCTTGATGCATATTCTCTATACAAATTACTCCCAATACCGAAAATTGTAGAGGGGACTACGAGCCTAGAGGAAGCTTCACAAAGATTGCTAGATAAAGGAGTGTATAATGAGTACCAGCTAGAACAAGATATATCTCTATACTCCACATCAAAAACTAGTAAGACTCCCTCATTAGAAGAAGTAATCTATATTCGCGAGAAGAGGAGATCCTCTCTACCACCTTGTAGTCTAGGCTAAAAGACTAAGGAAGTATACAGCTGGTTCTTCATTGCCTAAAAGTCTAATAAGAGGATAGTATAGTCTACGAAGAGCGGGGTAATCTATGAAGATACTAGTAGCAGATATATTCTACTTGGACGGGGAAGGAAAAGTAGAGGGTCCAGGTTTTATTCTAATAGAGAATGGCTATATCGAGTCTATTAAAGAAGGAGAGCCTACAGATGAAGAAAAAATAGTTGATCTTATTGTAGGAGGTAGAGGTAGACTAGCTATACCTGGATTCGGAATAGGTCTCATAGTACCCGAAACATATCTTTTCAAAGGTTTTAGTACTCATCATCCCGGAGATGTTCTGGGAGGAGATCTAGCAGATAGTATAAACAAACTTACTGAAGATCAATCATATTATCTAGCAATAGCTACACTATATGAGCTTGCTATGAATGCCTTTACTAGAATAATCCTAGTTTCCCCACACCCTAAACAAGTACTCAAAGCCTCACAAGATGCTGGTCTCGACGTCATAGTACTTATTCCACTGGGATGTAGACTAGGTAAAAATATAAAGCTGGAATATTTAGACAAATATCTCAGCACAGATAAAGCACCTAGAGATACACCATACGGCCTACTTATATGCAGAGAAGAACTTAATGCTAGTTTAGAGGAGATAAAAGTTAACGCTAGACTAGTTGTATATATTGACGAAGATTACCATATTGTTGAATTCACAAAGCCTTTCAAGAAAAAAATAGAGATTAGCAATGGGATTGAAGGAAGTATTTATGCACCACTTTCGATCAGGAGAGTTAATCCATGGTTTCTGCTGAGTAACTATTATGCTTCGTCTAATGCTACTAAGCTATTCAATGAACTTACTACTAGTATTCATAAATTCTTTGAAAATGACTACCAGCCCATGAAAAGGGGGAAAAGTGCCCATGTAGCTGTAATTAATATTAGAGAGCCTCCTAGTTGGATACCCTCTAAAGACTATGTCTTCATCTCTTCACTTGGACCAACAAGACCTAACGTCGAGACACTAATAGTTAGCAACGAAGTTGTCATAGATGGAGGAGAACATTTACTCTTAGGGAGAAAAGTTTTCGAAGAAGCTGAAAAGATATTCTAGACTAGCAATAAGATTTTACTATGAGTATCTATTTCGTTAGAGGGGGCTTGTAGCCCCCTCTCTACTATTCCAAATGTCTTTCTGTCACCTTCTTTTCAACGCGTTTTGGCTTCAGTACGTTGACTATGTAATTGAAGGCTTCATCAGGGTTAGTGTGCATACCACAGCTATAGACATCTACTGTTGCAAACCCATATTCAGGCCATGTATGTATCGTAATGTGGCTTTCGAGTACTACTGCAACTACACTAACACCGTATCCTATTCTCCAACTCTTTACATCGAGTAACGTCATATTGCCTATTTTTGCAGCCTCAATAACAGTTTCTCTGAGCTTCTCTTCATTACTTAGTATGTTTACATCGCAGTCATAAAGATTGCCAAATACATGCCTACCGTATACTCTTGGAGCCTCTGTACTTGTCGCCGAGCGTATAGCATTAATACTGTATTCTATTCTACTCATAGAACATCACCCGGGGGTAGGGGGTCATTGAAAACCTTTAAAGATTACCCCCCTCTTTTTAGGGTTACGTCACTACTGAGAGTTAGATTTGATAAGGGGTGTGTTGTAACAATTTTATCCACAATTGGGTAGAGAGGAAGAAGATTGCCTAAGATTCAACCCTTTACAAAAGTAGCTAAAGAGGATGTTTCAACACATACACTAGTTACGAGTATAGAGGAAGTTTACGAGAGAGCTAAAAGCTACCTACAAGAATACGTAGAGAGAGAAGGTAAACCAGGGTTTAAACTAGCAACAGGTACTATCTATAGAAACAAAGTTAGTGTAGCTCTACATCCTATAGGAGCCTCCGCTCTAGCTATACTTGTCGAAGAATTAGCACGAGTAGGTGTTAGAGCAATTATCAACTTGGACTCCGCATTTGCCCTCTCGCCTAGCATAGGGATAGGTTCAATCATAATTGCACCTGGCGCGATAAGAGCAGATAGCATATCGCGTGCATATGAACCATGCGAAGTACCAGCTATTCCCGATTATGAACTCATGAGACATATCCAAAACTCGTTAGAGACATATGGTATAGAGCCTATTAATGCAATAGTATGGACTACAGATATATACTACCTTGGAGAACAGTTTATAGAACAACATATTAGACTATATGGAAAACTTGCACAAGCAGTTGATATGACAACAGCAACTCTATACACACTATCTATGATTAAAAAGCTCAACTCTGTATCAATACTAATAGTCGACTCTAGTTTTCCAAAAGGTGTAGAAAGGACTTCATGGCTTAATGGCGAAGAACTAGAAGAAGAAACCAGTAGAGAGCTTAGGAAAAAAGTCCTCGATGTCATAGACGATCTAGTAAAACCTCTTCTTGAGGCAATTGCATTACATGTAGAGAGAATGAAAAGTAAAGCTGAACTAAGAAGACTATAAGTTGCTACAGAGATAATGTCATAAATAAACGGTGTCTTTTTTGGAAGAAGACTATACTACTAATCTAGAAGAAATTCTAAAACTAATTGATCAATCAGTAGAAATACTTGATAGGATAGAAGCAGCAATAGGTTCTATAGCTACACATATAGATAGCAATGAAGTACCATCAGCAGGTTCTATATACCAGCTATATAGCCTTGTAGTAATGCTTAGAGACAATCTTGTAAGAATTAGAAATACATTCACTAGGGGGTCCAACTAGTTGCAAGCCACTATGAGAAAAATAGCAGTATTCTCATCACTACTATCTGTACTCTCCTTCTATTTCTCAATAATACTCCTTCTCTATGGAGAATTAGACGCATTATACTTATGGCTTTTATCGGGGCTTTTTGCATCTACTCCATGTTCAATTATATATACTTTGGTGAATCATAGTTGCCAAAGGAAACTAAGAGAAAGAGAACCCAGTGAGAGACCATTACTTGGCTACTATACATCTATCGCTACTAGTATAGTTGCACCTATTGCAGCTTCTTTCATTATTAAGGCGCTTATTAACCTTTACAAAGAATGTTCTATGAAAATGCTAATAGAACAAAATAAGCTTGATGAAGAACTTCTTGTCGAAGAAGAATACCCTCTTAGAGGAGCTGGTATAGTAGGTTATATTACTATGATAATACTACCATTTATGGTATCGAGGTTTCTTAATAGACATCTACGTGTATAACGCAAAGGATCAGCAGAGTTTCGGTGGGTTATAGCTACTGGTCTTGGTACTGAATACTCTTTCAAATAATACTCTAAAGAGTGCATTAATTACAATATCTGCAATAGAGCCAGGACCTGCTTCTAGCTTAGATAGAGTACTGTATGTTCTACTATCTTCATTGTATTTCTTCACTAGATAATATTTGTATTGTGTCTTTCTCCTTAGCAATAGATCGCCTTCGAGTAGAAGAGTAGTATGTGTTGCATTTTTTACACCAGATTCAATACAGGGATATTTTTCTACTATAAGTGGATAAGCTATTCCGAGACTTATTGAGAATTGCCTTATAGCATCTCGAGATACTGGATCATAGATAGACGCTAGGTCTAGTAGTTCTCGTAATGTAATAGATTTCTCGTAGACTTCAAACCAGCTACTAGTATTTGATGCATCGGGGAGTCCACTCCAAGATATCTTGTAGAGGTAACTTGGGTTTAACATGCTAAGAGCTTTATAGAATAATACAGCTCCCTCTACTCCTGAAATTTCTATCAGCTCTTGTGAGAAGCCCATTACATTTTCTATACTATTGAGACCTTTACTTAATGCTAAAATTGTAGATGCTGAGTGTAATGATAGGAGAAATAATGAGCCTAAACCAGTATTTCCCCATAGCCTAGACATTTCTTTTACTCCATTAAACCAGCATTTCACCCAGTTATCTGGATCAATACAACTACATAGACATACTTCATAGCCTATTGGAGAAGTGTATAGTATTGATAGAGGGTCTAGATCTGTTCTTGGCTGTTTAATTGATGAGAGACCGGGTCGTGGGACTAGTACATCAGTTGTAAGAGCTGAAGAGCATGCACTAGCTATTTTTTTACAGATATTCGTTGTATCTTTATCTCCATTCTTTAAACTATACATGTGGGTAACCTAGGGAGCTGTTACTTCCTAGAATGTATTTCTACTATATCGCCATCCTCAAGTAAATGGTCTAGACCTACACGTTCTCCTGGGTATTTTGCTGATGGACCCCATATCTTTGCATATTGGAAGTATTCGAGCATATCACCGTGGATTTTCTCAGCTAGGTCTCTGACTGTAGATCCTTTAGGTAATGTTAGAGGGGTCTTACTAGGCTCACTGTTAGGCTTTTTAGTATAAACTCTAATTATCCCAAGTTTTCTAAATAGTATTTCACCTAGCCTATCCAGGTTTATCATTTTCTTTACAGAAATAGGTATAAGCCATACTGATTTATCTTGGTGAGATTTAAGATAAGAGTATAATTGTTTATATTTCTCTACAGAGCCTGGGAGATCTATCTTATTCGCTAGTACTATAGTAGGCTTATATATATAGTTTCTAATAATTGCTAGTTCCACATCGCTGAGTGAAACTTCTCCCTCTATGTATATCTGTGCTCTATATATTCTATATTTGGATAGTAGTAGTTCAACATCTCTAAATGTGCCATCGATTATTCTGCCAGATCCAGAGAACGATATACCTTCTCCTTTTTTCTCTATTCTGACGATGCCTCTAGGTTTCTCTATGTATATACCATGTTGGAGTAAAAGATCTCTAATCTCTAAGTACTGGTTAAGAGGATCGTCTTCTAAGGACAAGACTATAATTACTGCATCTGCATTTCTAACGATGCCTGATACTTTTGTAACATATATAGGTGTTGTTTTAGAAATTGGAGGAGTATCTATAAGCTGGAAGTAGATGTCCTCGTATCTAAGCATTCCAGGTACTGGTAGATTCGTAGTAAATGGATAATCAGCTACTCTTGTTTTTGCGCCTGTTAATGTGCTTAAAAGTGAGCTCTTTCCTGTATTAGGTGGACCTATTACTGCTATTTGTGCAGCTCCTTCTTTTTCTATGAATATCCGAGGCCCAGTACCGCTTTTTTTCCGTCGACGTTGCTCTTCTAGTTCTTCTTTGAGTTCAGATAGTCTTTTACGAGCCCAGAGAAGTAGATTCTCAGCGCCTTTATGCTTAGGCCCTGCTGAGATAAACTCCTCTAAAGCCTTTACTTTCTCTTCTATGCTTCTCGCTTCTGAGTATCTAGCTAGTTTAGCGTATGCTTCAGGAGGCAAATTCGCTGGCATAAGGATTCCTCGCAGAG
>JALTYD010000279.1 GCA_027046525.1 Pyrodictiaceae archaeon | reverse complement strand
TAGTGCTAGACTATTGTTTTGCTCCTCACTATCTTCTTATTATCTACGAGTTCTCAGAGAAAATCTACACGTATGAATCCCTGTAACTTATTATTTCCCTGTAGCAGGCTTATCTCTAGCACCTATCTCATCCTAGCGAATACAATAATAGCACTTGAAACTAGAGATGATGAGAAATTCCCATTAGTTCTATCCATATTGTAGAGGATGTAACTTCCCTAGTACTAGTAGTCCTGGGAAATCCCGTTTCGCGAGATCCTTTTTTCATCAATAACAAGAAGCACTATTTTAGTACAAGTAGACAGTAATGAGTTACTAGTAATATGTATAGAGCTACTATGGAGGTTATGGACAGCTCGAGAGTCTCTGTATCTAGTCAGTATCGGTAGCTCTTTACTAAATGATTATCAAGAAATGAGAGAATACCATATAGCCCATATGGCAGGTCAGAGAAGCTAGAAATCTCTGTGAGACTAGCTATGTATTATGTTGAGCAAGGGCTATAACTATTGTTAGATCTCAATATTGTTTTTCTATTTTACTAAACAATTATACTATGATTCTCTAGATTTTGTCCTGGTGGTATTCAGTGGAGTCTAGGGGTATGATGTGTTTTATTTTCTCGGTAGCTGCAGCTCTAGCTTGTTTTTCGTCTAGAGTTACTAGTGTTGAGTTTGTCTTTTTGGCTAGTGCTATGTAGAGAGCATCATATACTGTGATTTTCCTCCTAAATGCTATCTCTATAGCTTCGTCTATTATGTTGTCTTGTGGGTAGAGTTCTATATTTACTCCTATCATTGATTTTAGTATATTGTATGCTTGTTTTGCCTCGGAGAGTGTTATTGCTTGTTTTAGTACTGTGTGTTTCCAGATAGTATTTGCTACTTCTTTAATAGCTAGACTAGGAGTAATACATCTAACAAGATATTCTGCTAGTTTCTCCCATCTATCTTCTTTGAGTATAAAAGCTGCTATTATAGAAGCATCAACGACTATCACGATCTTCCCTCAGGTAGCGGACTATAGTTCTCTTCTCAGATCTCCATGGTGTCTTTCTGAGTATCTCGATGATCCTAGCTATATTGTCTCTTGCTTCGAGTTCTTTGATTTTTTCTTCTACGAATCTCCTGAGTTCTTCACTCCAGTTGATTCTATCTTTGTAGGCTTCCATCTTCTTTTTTATCTCTCTCTTGACTTTAAAGCTAACAACTTCACTCAATCTGTACACCAGGCTAGTATACTAGCTAGTAGACGTTGTTAATTTTTACCACTAGTAGTAGAGTATACCTGGGAGTCTACGAGTCTATGTGCTAGTCGAAGATCTCTACGCAGAGGATTATTATCTTGTTGAGTTTTGTACATCTTCTCAGACTATAGACAGGGAAGTTCTCCATCTAGTTTCCATCTAGCATTGGTATTTTTCAGCAATTATAGACTCCTATAGATACATGTTTATGTTCTAATCTTTCTAGCCTACTACTGATATCATCGGGGAGGAGTTTACCAACCCATGTAGCTAGACCTTTTATTCTCCATGGTAATCTCTTCTTGAAGAGAGGAATAATTAAAGATAATATCGATAGTATAAAGA
>JALTYD010000278.1 GCA_027046525.1 Pyrodictiaceae archaeon | reverse complement strand
ATCCATCTCTGCGGAGAATCTGGATTAGATTTTACTATTCTAGCTTTTTTCCATATTTCTAGTTTAAACAAGTTCTCTGCTGCTTCTTTTGCTCCTATGAAATTTGGAATTCTATTACGAATAGGTTTTGGTGGTAAAGCTACTCCTTTTTCTTCTAAAATTTTCCATACCTTTTCTCTAATATTCTTCTTTAAGCTACTGATATTGTAGTTCATACTATAATATCCTCTCTAGTTTCTCGAGAAGTTCTTCGATCCTACTAGAGCTTGTATCCAAGCTTTCTAGCAATGCTTGGAGTTTTGTCTTGTAATAGAGGATTCTTGCAGATAGTCTAAGACCTTTAAATCCTCCTCGACGTGCAAGTGGAATATTTGACCTTAAGAATTCTACTATTCTAGCTACTTTTTCAAGATCTGCATTAGCTTTTTTTGCAGCTTCTTTAAGGCTATTGGATTCAGCGAGGGCTTTTACTATATCAATTTCTGCAGGATTAATTTTTATTGAAGTATCGAGTAACAGTAGGAGTGCTTCAGAAAAAGCTTCTAATGTAGCAGTATAGACTAGATGCTCTAGTTCTGTTGCATCTACTAAGAAAACATCATCTAGTTCAATAACTTTCACATCTAAATTCTCAGCTAGCTTTCTAGCAGAGTCATCTGCAAAGCCTCTAGCAATAACGAGCGGCTTAGCGCCCAGCAAGAGAGCATTAGTGTATGCCTGTCTAACACCTTGTACATCTATTTTTCCAGCTTTTACTTCTACGGCATATTTCTGTCCATTTCTATCTATAGCTATAGCATCAACTTCAGTAACTTCTACATCATCTATTTTTATCTTTTTGTGGTGTTCAAGTATGTTATATCCTTGACTCTCTAGAATTCTAAATGCTAGTCTCTCGCTTGCAAGCCATCTTTTCTTAGCAGATCCCAATTGTAACCCTCAGAATCTCGATACAATAACTATAAGAGCTTCATATATTATATTTCGCGCTTCTATCTATCTACTTATCTATCTTATCTAATATCTATAATGTTATAAATGGTTCATAGTAGTGGAGAAGGACTCTATAATAGAATATGTTAGATATATTGTAAATTTATGGTGGAGGAGATTGAGAGAAAAATTCTTGGAAGATAGAGTTGAAGATGTGTATATAGATCCCTCGATAGATATATCGTTGCTGGTTGAGGAAATATATAGTAAAATTCACGGGTTTATGGCTGGTCATCTATCACGTGGTGCTAGTATCCTAAAAGAATGCCTTCCCTCTTCTGATTTGCGTGTTTTGACATTTACAGCTAATTTAGTAGCTACTGGGCTACGCGGTATACTTAGACAACTAATTGAAGAGAAAATCTTTAACCTAGTTATAACTACATGTGGTAGTATTGACCACGATATAGCTAGGAGTAGTGGAGGTACATACTATAAAGGTTATTTCGAAGCAGATGATAAAACTCTCCGAGATGCTGGTATACATAGACTAGGAAACATCTATATTCCTTCGGAGAACTATGGTCCTTTAGTCGAAAAAGTTGTTTATAGAGTACTCGATAAACTAGATAGAGAGAAAGTCTGGAGTGTGTACGAGATCTTATGGGAAATAGGATCTACTCTACCTAGAGACTCGATTCTCTATACAGCCTACTCTAACAAGATACCGATAATAGTTCCTGGATTTCTTGATGGTGCTTTTGGCACCGCTCTATTCACCTATATGCAAGTAAACAAAGATCTGCAGATAGACTTGTTCATGGATGAAGATCTTCTAGCTAAATTGTTCTTTTCCTCTAAGAAGGCGTCAGCTCTAATCCTTGGTGGTGGTATAAGTAAACACCACGCAATATGGTGGGCACAGTTCAGAGACGGATACGAATGTACAGTGTATATCACAACATCTGTTGAATACGATGGTAGTCTAAGTGGTGCACATACAAGAGAGGCTATAAGCTGGAGCAAAATAAAACCTAATGCTAAACACGTAGTAATACACGGTGATGCTACTATAATATTACCACTAATAGTTGCACCTGTATTGAAGACATGGTTATCCTCTAAATAATTCGTTAATTCAGAATTAATATGTTAAGAGACTTATATGAGATCACTTACACCTTTTACATACAAATACAATGATCTGTTGAAGCCATTCACATAGTGTTTCTCTACATGTATGGGTTTCCAGCCCGGTATTTCAAAGTCTAACGTAATTACTCTTGCTCCTATTTTTAGTTGTGCTTCTAGCTTTGGTCTCAGCAATCTGTTTGCTTTCGTGAGTAGATACATATACACAATATCAGCATCTGATATATCGATGTTAAAGAAGTCATCGTTTACGAAGACTATTCTCTCGTAGACACCAGCTTTTCTAGCTCTTCTCTTTGCTTCTTCAATCAATTCTCTCTTTATTTCTACACATACCCCTTGTGCACCATGTAATGCTGCTTCAATAACAACTCTTCCATCTCCGCAGCCTAGATCATAGAAAACAGCACCGTCTCTTATCCTTGCTAACCTCATTATATGAGGTAACAATTCCTTGCGTGTAGGTACCCATGGTATATCAGTACTAAATAAATAGGGATGAAGAGCTAAGACAGATAAGTATCCCTGTCTTGTATACCTATAATTCCTCAATTTCTCCCCAATTTTGATAATATAGATAGCTTAGTAGCTATGCTTTTTACTTTTGATTCCATTCTATGCATGGTTATGGTATATTCTGCCTAAGGGATAATTACTTGTGAGTGATCAATTAATGACTGAAAACCGTTATAGTATGAAAGACTGGCTATCAATCATCAAGAGTATTGAGTCTATTAAAGATATATATACTCGAGCTTCTGACATAATATCTATGTGTATAGCTAAAAATGTTAGATATATGTCGTTGATGTTTGTTAAAAAAAGGACAGCTAACAAGATGGTAATAGTACTAGATGTAGGATCAGGACCTGGCGACTCAGCTTATACTGCATGGAGAATTTTTGCTAGTGATGGTGTATACGTAATTGCTCTAGACCCCTCTTTTAACCTAATTAAAACAACTATGAATAAATTGCTAAGAGATTGTTTACTTTGTGAAGCCGTAGAAGGAGTAGCAGAATATTTACCATTTAGAGCTAGTTCTGTAGATGTTGTTCAAGCATTTTTCTCAGCGAGAGATTTCTTTGGGCTAAGTAGAGCATTATCGTCTATGATAACAGTATCTAAGAAGTGGCTCGTAATAGGCGATATTTTCTCTCCTCTAGACAGAGTAAAGAGAACTATTCTACTACTATGGGTTTGTAGATTTGTACCATTTGTTGTAGAAATATCATCACCAGGGCATGGTAGATACTATAAGTCTCTCTGTAGTACTTTAAATGGTTGGATGAGTATAGAAGAGCTATCATATGCGATACGCATAATTGCTAAGTATTTAAATAAACCAATTAATAGCTTCTTCAAGAAGAACTATATCATGGATAGCCTTGGATATGTTATCTTCGAGTTCTAATAGAACTCCGCTTAGAGTACTAGTTGGTATAACTGGTGCTAGTGGGATAATCTATGGTATACGTCTGGTAGAAATAATGTCTCAAATAGGAGTTCTCGAGGCAGTAATATACTCGTCTATGGCTGAGAGAATAGCAATTATCGAGCATGGAAAATCTCTTGCTAAAATACTCTCTGACCTAAATATCATAAATTACAAAGCTGAGGATATAGAGGCACCATATGCTAGTAGTAGTAGAGCACCTGATGCAATGGTTATTATACCATGTAGTACTAAGACTCTAGCATCTATAGCAAATGGATTCTCTGATAATCTATTAACACGTGCAGCACTATCAATGCTTAGGTTAAAAAGGAAGCTAGTACTTGTAATTAGAGAAACTCCGCTAGGACCAATCGAGCTCGAAAACATGCTCAAGGTATCTCGGGGTGGTGCTGTGATTCTTCCAGCGTCACCTGCGTTCTACCATAAACCCTCTAATATAGATGATATGATTAATTTCATAGTAGGTAAAGTACTAGACGTATTAGGGATCAAGCACAATCTCTATAGACGGTGGAGATATCAAGCTAATGATACTGATAGTATCTAAAATAATTAGTATTCTTCTTCTACGAAACCCCGCCTCCGCATAATTTTACCTACGCGTGATAACTCAGCTTCTTCTCTAGCTATCTCTCTTTCTATCTCCTCCAATTTTACTTCTTTTCTTGTTTTCTCTTTTGCAAATAGACATACGTTATTCGGTAGTAGGGCTTTTAGATTACAACTAGCGTATTGGCATGCTCCAGCTATACAGTTATCTCCAATCCATCTACAGTATGCTATTTTCTGGGCTTTCCCTTGTACAATACGCCGTGATACTGTTAGTGCATTATTTAGACATCTAAAATGAGGACATAGAGGGTTACATTGTCCATTTGGAAGAGGCATTGGAGGTAATCTCTCAGTAGGTTTTCCTCTGGGAGCTCGTGGAGGATATGGTTTACGCTCCCGTCGCTCGTCTTTGAATCTACGAAAACTCAAGAACTTCACCTCAGAGAAGAGAGAACATAGTAATTCCTCGATATTGTCTACACTTTTATTATACCACATGTCGTTAATATTGTCTTTTAAGGTTATTAGGGCTTACTCCACTCAAATAGTAGATACTTGATCTTATTATGTCTACCGAGTACCGCTAATATGAATGATTTACGAACACTATGGCTTAATCTACCTGATCGGACTATCTCTAATGGATCAATCTCTTCTTCCTCTCTTGCTACTTGGATAAGGAATGGAGCATGTTCATAGCCAGGCCCTCTTCTATAAAAAGCAAAATCAGCACCAAATTTTAGTGCAGATCTAGGTATGTATCCTAGTTCTCTTGCATGTTTATACACAATATAAAGGTCATCAAAGCGAGGGACGTAGGCTCTTGCATGTTCCTTTATTCTATCTACTTCTAGTATTCTTTTGTTAGAATCTTCTATACACATTATGCCTTTCTCGACAAGGTATAATGCTTCAAGAAGTCCTAGAACAAGAGGAGCAGTAAAGGAAGAATCTCTAGGTTTACTCACCCCCAAGGGTTTGCCATAGAATCCAGAAGCATATATTTTTCTAGCACTTTCGATGTCGAGAATTACGACGCTATTACCTAGTAGTAGACCACGTATTACACAGTTTTTTGTACTCATAACACCTTCCTTTACTATCTTGCTGTTCTAAAGAGTGCAAGTATTCTAATATTTTCACCTACATCTCTTATTATATCAGCGAGGTTCTCAGCCATATCTATTATATCTTTAAGCAACATTAATGCAACTATATCTCCCTTGACTTCCTGATATAGTTTGTATGTTAATGTTCTATAGATTTTATCTACTCTATCTTCAATGTCGTTTATTAAGTGTATCTCTTCTAAGGATCTTCTTGGATTTATTGTTAGAAACTGAGTAGCTGATTCTAGTTTTTCAAATCCCTCATTAAGTGTTGAGATAAGCTCTCTTGCTAGTTTCTCTATAGTAGGTGTTATTTTTGATCCATTGTCTGATAGAATCTTAGCTCTATAAGCTATGCCTTCTAACATTTGTGCAAGTTTTGTTATACCTATAAAGATAGCCTGGTATGTCATATTGTGCGGGATGACATCTCCTATGCGTGCTAGATACATTAAAGAGCTATTTTTCATAGATTCAGCTCTACGTTTAGATTCTTCGTAGTAACTATGTAATTTCTCTAGTGAGTCTTTATCTCCTGTTTTAAGATAATCAAATAATTCTTCTAGTCTTGAGACAGGATTTGAAAGAGTTCTCATGAATCCTAATAATTGCTCCATTAAACTATTCTCAGCTAATGAGCGCTGTCTTAGTATTTCTCTGTCATAGTCTATGTGCTCTTCTGCCATATTTTTCAGGCACCATGTTGATATTTTCTCCAAGACTTTTTATGGGTTTTCTACCAATGAATAACATCTGTTGCCACTTTTATAAGAGTATTCTATGATAACCACAAATGGGTTACAATGGAAGTTATAATAGTGGATGCACTGGGTAGGGGGTTTCAACGAAAACGTATTGTTACTATAGATGCGATTGGAGCTGGTCCACGAACAGTTGCTGGTGTATTAGAGAAGCTAAATATAAATGTTGATCTCTATCCAGCTGAGAGTATATTTGAGAAGAGGGGATTACTAAGAAGATACGATATTCTTATGATTAGTGCTATGAGTATCGACGAAGTAACTGTGAAACACATTATAAGAATATGGCGTAAGAATAATAGGAAGAAACCTGTTATAATAGGTGGCCCAATAGTTTCTGATGCTAGTTCTGTAATCAGAACAAATAGCGATCTAGGACTCTACGGTGAGGCAGAGCCAGTAATAGAGTCCCTTTTTGTAAACAGTGCTGTAAATGAGAGAGGAGTTGATTATAGCAAACTAAAGACACAATGTGGTATCATATATAGAGAAGATCGGTCTCTTATAGTTAACAGACGCTGCCGTTTCATGCGTAGAACGGAATGGGAAAGATATAAACCAAGCACACGTGTTATAAAAGCATATCCTTTATACTGGGCTTCGAGAGTATTTGTCGAAGTAGTAAGAGGATGTAGTAACTACTCGTTTCCGCATCTTGAAGGAATAGTACCAAAAGAACTACTACCTTCTAAACCTCGACCAGGATGTGCATACTGTAGTGTAGTTAGCTTATGGGGATACACCAGAAGTAGATCTATAGAATTAGTTGTAAAAGAAATTAAATCACTAATAAACGAAGGCGTCAGAAGAATCGTTCTAAGCGGCCCCGATATCTTAGACTATGGAAGAGACTGGTTAGTTGAACCAAAGCCATTACTTAATCCACGATTTCCTCCTCCTAACTTAGATGCTCTCAAAACACTTTTTGAAACAATTAGATCAATACCCGAAGTTGACTCAGAAGAAGTTATCGTTATGGCTGAGAATACTAAACCCTGCTTAGTAACAAGTGATGCAGCAAAAATACTAGGAGAGTATCTGAGAGGAACACCAATACATATAGGTGCTGAAGTAGGAGATGATGTACTACTTAAACGTCTGGGCAGGCCCACTACCACTAGGGAAACTATAAATGCTGTTAGACTATTGAGAAAACACGGTCTGCTACCATACGTATACATAATATATTGTCTTCCAGGAGAAGATGAAGAAATAATAGAGAAGACACTAAAATTCATGGACGACTTATATGATGCTGGCGCCGAGAAGATAACTGCTTATAAATTCATGCCATTACATGATAGTTATCTAGAGAAACTAGCCACTATGAAGAAAATATGTATACGGGACGATATGCATCCTGTGAAGAAGAAAGCAATTACCTTAAATAAACTAGCAAAAAAGAAACTCATAGGCAGTAAAGTTAAAGCTATAGTTGTAGGGTTTCACTACAAATACAAAAAACCAGTAGCTTATCCATTATCTCACGGACCTGTAATTCTTATCGAACCACGTAGAAATCTAACAAGTAAGCTAGAGCGGGGCACTATCATTGTTGTAAAAATCACCAGTATTGTAACTGATAGAATTGTAAAAGGTGTAGTAGAGATAAACTAGCACTTCTACGACAGATTAATAGTATCTATCCACTATTATCTTAAGGGTTTTCTCGATAGATTCTATCTCCTCTAAATCACTATACAATTTACTAATAAGATCTATATACTCATCTCTGTTTTTTCTAGAGTCTAATATTGTTATTATCTCATTTATCAGCATTTTTTCTTGTAAGTAACCAACAATAAGCATGTATTCACTTAATACTGCTATACTGTCTCTAGTATGCTCGTCAAGTTTATCTAGTTCTACACTTTTAGGATTCAGTATAAGTCTTTTTATTCGTGAACGCAAAACTCTTAATTTTCTTAGATTAGATTCTATTCTCTTGTCTATGACAGGGTTATTTTCGGCTTTCATATACTGGACTAATCTATGTAGTTCTTCGAGTAGTTTTCCTTGCTTCTGTCCTACTTCATCTAAAACAGATGCAAATTTATAATAGTCCATTTTAACACCTAGAGATTTAACTATTCTATAA
>JALTYD010000277.1:5118-8071 GCA_027046525.1 Pyrodictiaceae archaeon | reverse complement strand
AAAGTATCAGGGATATTTATTGCATGATGAAAACCACTGCCAAAACATCTTCTATTTATGTCATCTGAACTCTCAAGAGCTGGTTTTCTAAGAACAATGAATTCTTCTATTTCTGGGTGTGATACACCCATAGAGTTGAGGAGACCTTGTGCAATATCGAATAGATGTCCTAAGTACACTATGTCTTTTTTCTTAATTGCTGATACTGCTTCCATTACTATGTTATTCTGTAGTTCGATTAGCTGACTAGCTATCTGTCTAAGTTTAGTTAGTTTTTTTGTGAACTTTTCTACTGCATTTCTTGTTGATCTCTCGATGCCAGTATCTACTACTAGGATACGGGCTTCTGGGAGATCAAGTTTTCCTAGTTTCTTAAACCCTGTTGTTTTACTATAGAGTATAATTCCACCGTAGGTTGCTATTGTATTATCTATTCCGCTCGGAGTACCATGTACTATTTTTTCTGCTTCATATGCAGCTCTCGATATTTCTTCGAGAGAGGGGTTTATTCCACCTAAGCAGAAGTAAGTTGCAGCTGTAGCAACAGCTGTTGATGCACTACTACCTAGTCCTGTACCTGGCGGTATTTGTGAATCAACTACCATGTAAGCTGGCCATGGTTCTCTCTTAGAGGTATGAACAATATAATCTATCATTTTTGCTAGATTACATAGGGCTCTACAATTCTGGCTTGGATAGATAGTTTCAGTTAGTTTAAGTTTTTTTGAATAGACTACTACTTTATTATTAGGCTGATAAATACCTTCTACGCCACAATATAGTCCAAGTGATGAAGCAAGTGCATAGCCTCCATGTACAACCCAGTGTTCTCCTAGGAGAATTATTTTTGCAGGAGCTTTCGAGCTACATTTCAACCCGCTCACTTTCCTACACCTATTCAGAGTATCGTGTATAATAAATGATTCACTATACTAGTACTAGGTAGGTCATTAGTACTCCGAGGAATAAGATAGCTGACTGAATCAGCGACGCAGAAAATACCTTCGCTGAAATAGAGTTATCTCTTGTTACAAGATAAGAGTATATAGGCTTATTGAGAACTCCTCCTATAGTAGCTATTATTGCTAGTACTGCTAGGCCAGCTGGTGTTATACCTTCTATCCCCACAGTATAGATTGCTAGAATAGTAGCACTGCTTGAGACTAGGCCTCCGAGACCAGATACTAGGAGGAGGCCTCCGAGACCAGCTTCTTGCAGTATGAATATCGAGAGAGAGATTACTAGGTAGAGTAGTGTACTTTTCAAAGCTGTACCTAGTCGTAGAGGGTTTTCTATCTCTATTGTACCTCTTCCTACTTCTTCTTGGGCCCTAGGCCATGATGCTAGTGATATCATAGATGCTATCAATGCTGTTAGTATAAATGGAGTAAGAGCTAGCAGATACTGTTGTACAAAATTTGTATAGATGAATGTTACAACAATCGCTATTAGTAGATTTCTTAGTATCATAGACGTATTAATTAGTATAGTTAGGTTGAATATAGTCCGTTTTGCTATCTCTACTGGTACTAGATCTAGTAGTGATGCTATTGTAGCTTCACTATTGGCAAACCCACCTAGTAGTGCGGTGTAGACAATACCTTCTCCTCCTTTTATCCTTGTAGCAATATAGCCTACATATGATAGAGCGAGGACGAGGACGAAGAAGAGGTAGAGGTTCCTAGGACTAATACCGTATACTGTTACATGGTATCCCATGAAGATAGGGCCTACAACTAGTAGTATTATTGCAAATTCGAGAGCCCATAGAAGTTCTTCGTAGCTGATTCGGCCTACGAGTTTTTCTGCGGGAATCTTAATTGCTAACATAAACGTAGATAGTACTGCAAGACTAACAGCTAGTACCATTAAGCCGAGTCCTGCTAGAAAACCTACTAGGAAGTCCACTAGCATGACTATAATAGTTGTTACACCTCCGAGTTTGACAATCATTAGCCTATAAGCTGTGAATATAGCAATAACAAACCCGAATATCGAGAGGAGGATAACAGACTGGAAGACATCGATATAGCCTCCATCGAGGAGAGCTCCTACGATTGCTGAGTAGAGAGCTATTAGGCTAAACGTCCTTATACCAGGATACTCTTTTGCTACGAGTTCTTCTGTAGAAGGTTCTCGTTTTCTATCCCTAGCTAATGCAGCTCTTGCTTTTTCTCTCTCGATGCCAATGAGCATACCAGCTAGTAGAGCTACTACGATTCTAATTATATAACTAGATTCAGCAGCTATGATAGTTTCTGGGGGTACCATCTACGTACGCCATCACTTGTAGTCTTAGTATCACATTTTGTATATTAATAGAACTATTGTGGTTAATAGATAGTATGCTAGTCTCATCTATATACAACATGATGCGTATCTTATGTCCTCCTATGAGCTAAGTGTACTAGGTATGTAGTGCTTTACCCCAGACATATTCTTGTGGATCTGGTATTGGTGGTGTTTCTCTTTTATGACTTGTAGAGTAGTACCTAGAAAGTATCCTCTCCACTACTTCTAGTGATATTCCTAGTTTCTCGGCTGTTTGTTGTGGTGAAAGTTTTTTATCGAATAAGCTATAGAGGACAGCATCGATTACTTCGTATTTCAGTCCCAGCTCTTTTTCTGCGAGATGGTCTTTCCATAGTCGTGGGCTACTAGGTTTATATGCTATTTTTTCAGGTATTCCTAAGAATACAGCAAATCTTCTTACTTGAGTCTTGTATAGACACCCTATTGGGAAGAAGTCTGCTCCTCCATCCCCATACTTTGTAAAGTATCCTATGAGTATCTCGCTTCTATCTCCTGTGCCTGCAACAAGTAGGTTGTACTGGTTAGCATAGGCGTACAAGATAGTCATTCTTATCCTCGCCCTAATATTGCCCTCTACAACTCTATCGAGCTTAGTAGGTAGACTACCTACTAAGCTCGATAGAGTTGTAGAGGGCAATAT
>JALTYD010000277.1:0-5108 GCA_027046525.1 Pyrodictiaceae archaeon | reverse complement strand
TTTTATATCTATATAATAGTGCTCAATATCGTACTTTTTAGCTAGTTCTAGTGCATCCTTTATGTCAGCTTGAGGTGTTACTTCTGTATCTGGCATTATGAGCGCTTTTACTCTATCACTTCCTAGAGCGTGTACTACAAGTGCTAGTGTTGTTGCTGAATCTACACCTCCACTAACACCAACTACTACACCATCAGCACCTGCTTTTTTAACAATGTTTTGTACGAAGTTAGATAGCCTCGATAGAATAACATTATAGTCTACACTAGTTATCTCGTTGATTACTTCTTCTAGGCTCTCCACACTATATCCCCAGTACTGTATGCATTTTATTGCTAGTACAAAAATAGTATCCATGGGGTAGGCTGTGGGTAGTGTTATCTATGGTTTCGGGGAAGTAATTCGCTCCGAAGAGATTAGAGCTATAGATATTAACTCAGAATTCCATGGTGTATCAAGACTTCAGCTTATGGAGAATGCTGGGAGGAGTATAGCTATAGAAGTAGAAAAGAGAGTGCAAGGAGGGGCATCAATCGTTGTTTATGTAGGACCTGGAGGTAATGGTGGAGATGGACTAGTAGCTGCCAGACACCTAGCTTATAGTGGATATGAAGTAGAAGTAATACTCGTATCTAAGCCGAGTGATATACGCAGTTCTGAGACAATGCATATGTACAAAGTAGTTGAGTCAATGGATCTCAGTATTAAATTGCATCATGGACTAAGAGAGCCTAGTACTAGTAAGCCTGATGTAGTTATAGATGCACTACTAGGTGTAGGGCTGAAAGGTAAGCCTAGGCCACCCTTTTCAGACGCTATAGATCTAGTTAATTCTCTGCCTGGGCTTAAGGTAGCAGTTGATGTACCATCGGGGCTAGATAGTGATACAGGTGATGTACCAGGAGAGGCTGTTAGAGCAGATATTACTGTCACGTTTCACAAACCTAAGCCAGGTTTGTTAAAGAGGAGGGATTTAGCTGGAGAAATTATAACTCATAGTATAGGTGTCCCCCCAGAGGCAGAAATCTATGTAGGGCCTGGAGATCTATATGTATCTTATCCAGTAAGGCATTGGACTACAAGGAAAGGAGGGGGTGGGAGAGTATTAGTTGTTGGTGGTTCCGAAGAGTATATTGGAGCTCCTATTCTAGCTGCACTTGCTGCTGAGAGAGTAGGAGTTGATTTAGTGTATATCGCTTCACATCCAAGAGTTATAGCAGCTGCTTCTACACATTATACGTTCATACCAATTACATTGAGTGGATATCCTACTCTCCATAGGGATCATATTGAAGTATTGGAGAAGGTTGTCGAAAAGGCTGATAGTGTAGTTGTAGGTACTGGTCTTAGTATAAGTAGAGATGCAATGGATGGTCTAGTGGAGTTATTTAAACTTGCTGCTGAGAAGAAGAAGCCCGTAATAGTTGATGCAGATGGGCTGAAAATGTTTAGAGAAGCAATATACATGATTAATCAAGAGACTAGATCTAAACTTAACCTAGTTCTTACTCCACACGATAGAGAGTTTGAGATCATCTTCGGGTATAGACCCGAATCTGTCGAAAAAGTTTCAGAGAGAGCTGAAGATGTATACAATGCAGTCCAGAAGTTAGTAAATGATAATGGTATAGGCAAAGATACAGTTATTCTCCTTAAAGGACCAGTAGATGTAATAGCTAGTATATCAAGAGTACGCTTGAATAAGACAGGTGTACCAGCTATGAGTGTAGGAGGTACTGGTGATGTTCTAGCAGGTATAATTGCAGGGCTCCTTGCTAAGAAGATAGATTTGTTTAAGTCAGCATATTTAGGGGCTTTTATTAATGGAGTAGCAGGAGCTTTGGCGTATAAAGACAAAGCTGAGTCTATGACAGCACTAGACGTCATTGATAGAATTCATGAAGTATTAAAAAACCCTATAGAGACTTCTAGCGAATCACTATTCTATACTAGGCTGCCCTATAAGGAGTATGCTGGGAGAAAACTATGGATAGATAGGATGAAACACGAATAGCTCGTTTATGGAGGGTCTGTGTGAGTCTAGGCCAGTCACTGATCCTAGTCTGCCCGCTTCTTCATCCCCTGTTGATGAGTTAAACGTGTCCTTTAAATAAGGCCTTTATTAGCCCCCTTATAAAAGGGTGCGTCTATTGGCTGAAACAGGTTTTGTTTCGCTTAGCGAAAAGGGTGTTGAGCCTACTATAAATATTGAAAATATTGTAGCTACTGTTTCGCTTGATCAGACACTCGACCTTAGGCAGATAGAGAGGAGTATAATCATAGCTGAGTATAACCCAGAGCAGTTTCCTGGACTTATATATAGATTGGAAGAACCTAAAGTTACTGCTCTTATATTCAAGTCAGGAAAAATGGTTGTTACTGGCGCAAAGAGTACGAGGAGTCTTATAGATGCTATAAAAAGGATTGTAAGAGAGTTGAAGAAACACGGCATAGTTATCTATGGAAGACCTAAAGTTCAGATACAGAATATTGTAGCTTCAGCAAGCTTAAATGTATGTGTAGACCTGGAGAGAGCAGCTCTCACACTTGATAATAGTATGTATGAACCAGAGCAGTTCCCCGGGCTTATACATAGAATGGATGAGCCTAGAGTTGTTCTACTAATATTTGGCTCGGGCAAGATGGTCATAACAGGAGCAAAACGTGAAGAAGAAGTCTATGAAGCTGTAGGAAATATCTATAAAGAGCTTGAAAAACTAGGTGCTATTAGAGCCTGTTAGATCAAACAATTATAGAAAGAAAGTAAAGTTAACGTATTATCATTACAGAGATAGCAGAATTAACTGCTACAGCAAGTGCAGTACTTCCTAGTAGTATTTCTTCGTTAGCTGTATTTCCTCTAGCACCTAGGATAACTAGGTCGTAGCCGCCTTCTACTATTTCGTTGATTATTTCGTTAGAGACACTACTTACGTGGGGACTGTATGGTTTTTCTTTCTTTTCTATCTTTATGTTTTTTTCTTGTGCTTTTTCATCAACTATTTTCCAAATATTATCAGTACTATCACTTTCTCTTACATGGAGTACTACTATCTTAGAACCATATCTTCTTGCAAAGTCTATTGCTATCTCGAGAGCTCTCAAACTAGTAGCAGATCCATCGATAGGTACTAGTATTTTTCTAAATAGGTAACTTATACGGTAGCCTTGAGGCTCTATTATGTATCTCTCCTCCAATCTTAGTTTCCCTCAGAGTAAACGTTATCTGTTTATGGGTGTTATAAGCCTCTAGCTCGCTAGACGTCCATGTAGAATTTTGAGAGTTTTATCGGTAAGTTCTATAGTCTCCTCGGCTTTATAGGCTAGCTGAGCTACTGCTCTAATAGCATCAATGTTCTCTGGGACCACAATAGATTCTTGGTGGACAGCGTGCATCCACATAACTTCTGTACCTCTAGTCTCTATGCTGTCTTGCCATACTAGTAGTTCTGGTATATCGTTTCTCTTCCTCCCGAGATCTCTAGCTAGTTCTATTAACTCAGCTGTTGATTTTAATCCTATACTAGGATCTACTAGTAGTATTCTAGGAGTATCTGCGAATAGTTCTTCGATATCATTTCTTGTAACACTAGATTCGAGCTCTACGTAGACCGTATGTAAGTGCATCAGTGTTGTTGGGACAATTACAGCCATAGTGATAATGTCTACGTCGAGGACTGTTTTTACATCAAGTGCATGATGGCTAGGAATAGTTGATGGATTAGGTACTATTGCATTTATAGGGCCTTTCTTAATCTCTTTGGGATCAGCTGCTCTTCTTACAATTGTAGCTCTTACTTTTCTTATCTTAGATATATTCTTCAATGTACATAGTGTTCTGAGTAGAGCTGTAGTATTGCATGAAACTACTCTTAAGGAGTTCTTGCCGAGAGCTTCTTCGTAGTTACATAGTGTATTGAAAGATAGATCAGCTACTTCTGGTTTTTCACCGCCTTGAAATACTGCTTTTACGTTATACTTATCATAGAGCTGTTTATATGTTACACCTGTTCCACCGGGAGTTGCATCTATAATTATATCGATCTTAGATAGAAGGTCCTCGATGGTTCCTGAGGGGTTAACTCCTTTTTCTTCGAATTTTTTCAGGTAGTTTTCTGGGACATAGATATTGATTCCATTCATTTTTGCTACTATACTAGCATAATCAGGTTTTGTTTTAACAACACCTACTAGTTCTATATCTGGCTGTAGTCTTATAGCATCTGCTATACGTTTACCAATAGTTCCATATCCATTTATACCTACCTTGACACGGCTCATTTTATCACCCAGTAGAAGTTTTTTCGAGGAAGAACTTATTGTATGATTCGACTAGAGTAGTTATACCTGGCAGATCTTCTCCCGCTAAGAATAAGAGGAGAGCACCTCCACCTGTACTTATATGTAGCTTATTGCGAGATTTCTCGTCTAGATTGCTAGCTATAGCATTTAAATGACCTCCGCCAACAATAACGAATGCATCAGTGTTTGCTGCTGCCTTTATGAGTTCGCTACTGCCTCTTCTGAATCGTGGATCTTCTACTACTCCCATAGGTCCTCTTAGTACTACAGTTTTTGCATCTCGTAGTAGTTCAGCGTACATTTTGATTGTCTCAGGGCCTATATCTCTTATAACTCCTTTGATACTGCCTATTGATTCTGCTTTGACTTCTCCTCTATGTAGTGTTAGGAAGTCTATTGGTGTTTCTAGCGGTAAACCTCGGAGGAGGAGTCTTCTGGCACGAGGTATTAGAGATATAACTCCTTTCTTTTCTAGTATCTCAGTGTTTTGTTTTCCTAGGTCTATACCTTTTGCAATAAGGAAGAGTTCTGCAACTAATCCACCCGATAATATTCTTTCTACAGAGCGTTGGTGATGGAGATGTTCTAGTATGCGTAGAGTGTCGTGAACTTTACCTCCACCTAGAACATATACTCTTGGTCTCTCTTCGGAGTTGTATAGTTTTGATAAAGCAAGTAGTTCTTTCTCCATGACTCTACCGGCTGCTGATGGCATTAGGAGGGGAAAACCTACTATACTAGGTTGGCTTCTATGTGCAGCTGCAAAAGCATCGTTTATATAGAAGTTTACTAGTGGTGCTAATCTT
>JALTYD010000276.1 GCA_027046525.1 Pyrodictiaceae archaeon | reverse complement strand
ACTATGTCACGATTCGAATAGACTCTAGTATCTCCGGTTTCAGATATAGACACGACCTACCCCTACCTAGTCTACAAAATTCTAATAGTATAAAACTAGTTACAGTTATATACAACATAACTACAAAGACATAACAGAATATTAGGTAAAGACTACTAGACTTTGATGATATTAAATCTACTAGCTTTTCTCAACCTATTCATAATTGTTAATCCTAAGCCTTTTTCTTCAAAAGCTTCTGATACTGCTAAGTCTATGTCAGCTTTATCAATTTCTCTTAGAACAGAGAAGAGATTATGAGCAATTTCGTATAAGTTGCTACGAGATCCTACTACAAGAGTAATAAATCCTTTTTCCTCATAGACTTTCTTTGTTTCTCTCGTAGCTATTATTCCAACCTTAAGTTTTTTCTTTTTTAGCTCCATAGCAACAGCTAATACCTTCAGAGCATAATTATTAAGCTCACTATAATCTGCTGATTCTACCACTATCAGTTCTTTGTCTGGAGCATAATGTCTATATCTAATACCTGGTGATAAAGCAATTCTACCTTCACTCACTCCTCTTGCATACTCTGGTATCTCTATTTCTTCTGAAAGTACAGCTTCTATATCTTCTACTGGGATAGCACCAGGTCTTAGCAATACTGGTTTTCTACCTGTGAGATCGATAACTGTTGATTCAACACCATACAAAGTTTCGCCAGCATCTATGATTAACTCAACTTTACCATAAAGATCTTCTACTACATGTTCAGGTTTTGTAGGTGAAGGTTTACCTGCTAAATTAGCACTTGGTGCAGCTATAGGTGATTCACTGTACTTGATTAATTTCATTGCAACAGGATGTGCTGGTGATCTAACAGCTATAGTAGGTAAACCACTACTAACAATAGATGGAACATTTTTTGCTCTCCTAAGTACAATAGTTAATGGACCAGGCCAATACTTCTTAACTAGTTTATAAGCTTTATCAGGAATATCCTCAGCTAGTTTTTCTAATTCATCAACATTATCTATGTGTACTATCAAAGGATTATCAAGTGGTCTTTTTTTGACTTCAAAAATACGGTGAACAGCTCTCTCAATATATATACTTGCTCCTAAACCATATACAGTCTCTGTAGGAAATACAACTAAGCCTCCTCTACGTATTACATTAGCAGCTTCTCTAATAAGTTCGTTATCTGGATCAAATGGATTAACTTTAACTATCTTCGTCTGTATATCCAAGTTTCTATTTCTCCCTCCTTCATGTAAAATCTTAGAACATTTATATACATAGAAATTAAAGCAGGCTATATTTAATCTATACATGTTTATTAATATTTATTATTAGAAAAAAGAATTTATCAAATATGTTTACATCCTCCTATTTATAAGCATTATTATAACGTTTGGATCTTATCTACATAGTAATATCAATGGTAAATCACTTGGTATAATTATGCATTGGCGGGCCCGCCGGGATTCGAACCCGGGACTTCCGCCCAGCCAGGCTAAGGCCCGCTGGTCTACGGGTTAAGAGCCCGCCGCTCTACCGGGCTGAGCTACGGGCCCTCTATAATCCAATATAAATGTGCTTCTATCATAGTAGAAGGTTATTAA
>JALTYD010000275.1 GCA_027046525.1 Pyrodictiaceae archaeon | reverse complement strand
ACTGAGTACTACTAGGGATCTATCTTATACCTTGCAGTAGGTGGTATTCTTGATAGATACAAGTGGCTGCAGCCTCTATATAGGTCTACTAAAAGCTTCAGCTCTCGCTACAGAGTATGGAACTCCTTTATATGTATATGATGAGGATACAATTATTGCTCGTGCTAAGGAAATCTTAACATCAACAGAACATTTCCCTATGAAGATATTGTACTCTATAAAAGCTAATCCTAATCCTTATATACTCAGTCTTTTATACTCGATGGGGTTTGGTTTTGAAGCTTCATCACCAGGAGAAATTCTACTAGCTGCAGGAATAGGTGCTAGTCCATCCGAGATACTATTTACAGGTAGTAGTGTATCTATTGAAGATCTAAAAGTAGCAGTAGAGCTAGGAGTAGAGATAAACATAGACTCTATATATGCTGCTAAGAAACTATGTAGGCTTAACTATGCTGGATCTGTTGGAGTGAGGATAAATCCTATGTTCGGAGCTGGCTACCACGAGTACACTATTACGGGCGGCTCTAGAGCTAAATTTGGTGTGCTCGCAGAAGAACTACCAAATATAGTTAGTAAGTTGAAAGAATGTGGTATTGGTGTAAAGCGTCTACATGCTCATTTAGGATCAGGTATAACTAGTCCTTCTCTCTATATAGAATTACTAAGATTCCTTACTACTCTAGCGAGAAAAATTAGAGGAGTAGAAGAGATTGATTTAGGAGGAGGATTTGCTGTACCCTACAAACCTAGTGATAAAAGATTTCCCTGGAAAGTATTTTCTGAGAAACTTAGAGAAGTTCTCGAAGAACTAATAGCTGACAATTATACTCTGATTATTGAGCCAGGACGATACCTAGTTGCAGAGTCTGGTATACTTCTAGCAGAAATAACTGATATCAAGATACGTAGTGGTTTCTTGATCGTTGGGACTAATACTGGTATAAACCACCTACTAAGACCAGCTCTCTATGGATCATACCACGAAGTCCTCCTAGTAGATAAGCTCTGCGAAAAAGCAGTAGTTACTGCTGATATTGTTGGAAATCTTTGTGAGAGTAGCGATATAATAGCACGAAACCGTAAGATACCTACTCCACGCGAAGGAGACATTATAGCGATTATGAATACTGGTGCATATGGTATCTCAATGGCTTCTAACTATAATCTGCGCTTCTTACCAGCAGAAGTTGTAGTAAAGAGTAGCGGGGAGTCTATCCTTACAAGACGTAGACAGAGCCTTGAGCAACTCCTAGAAAGCTATAAGTGGACTTCCAAGCCTCTCACCAGAGATACATAATATGTAGCTACTCAATACTTAGACATCTAGTTTACATACTAATCAGCTATGGAAATATTAGCAATACTAACTATCATATTAGTATACTAAGCTAGACGGATAAAACTAGTAGACACTTATTGTGCACTAATATTATTAACCTAATTATTGTGTAGTATTATTTGTATAGTCTAAGGGAGAACTCTATTGAGTCATAAACACGAAGAAAACCACATCCATGAACACCACGAGCATCACGATCACCACCCTCTACGTAGAGAAGAAGAACATGCTAAATCTCACCATGTCCATGAGCACCATGATCATCAAGCTATGGTAGAAGAGTATAAACGTAGATTCATATTCTCTGCTATTCTCACTATCCCTATACTACTCCTCTCACCCAGTATACAAGAGTTTCTTAACTTCAAACTAGTAGTCCCTGGCCAGCTCTACTTATTGTTCATCTTGTCTTCGGCTGTCTACCTCTATGGTGGATGGCCATTCCTAACAGGACTCATTGATGAAATACGCAAAAAGATGCCTGGAATGAGAGTACTTATAGGTGTTGCCATCTCTACAGCATATCTTTACAGCGGCCTTATAGTGTTCGGTTTTCCAGGTAAACCATTCTTCTGGGAGCTAGCTACACTTATAGACATCATGCTACTAGGTCACTGGATTGAGATGAAATCAGTACTAGGTGCATCTAGAGCACTCGAAGAGATGGTAAAACTCTTACCATCGACAGCACATCTAATAAAGAATAATAGTATCATCGATGTCCCTGTAGAAGAACTAAAGCCAGGGGATAGAGTACTAGTTAAACCTGGCGAGAAGATACCAGTCGATGGCATAGTAATCGATGGGCACAGTAGTGTAAACGAAGCAATGCTAACAGGAGAATCTAAACCAGTAGAAAAAAGCCCTGGTGATACAGTAATAGCAGGCTCAATTAATGGAGAAGGCTCCCTAGTCGTAGAAGTTACAAAAACCGGAGCAGATACTTATCTCTCACAAGTAATAGAGCTTGTCAAAAAAGCCCAAGAAACACGCTCTAAGACACAAGATCTAGCAAATAAAGCAGCATTTCTATTAACAATAATAGCACTATCAGGTGGAGCTATAACTTTCACAGCATGGCTGTTCTTTAGAGCTGATATTGCTTTCGCCCTAGAAAGAGCTGTAACAGTAATGGTTATAGCCTGTCCACATGCACTAGGACTTGCTGTCCCTCTAGTAGTTGCTGTATCAACATCACTAGCTGCTAGAAATGGATTCCTAATAAGACAGAGAGATGCATTCGAGAGAGCCAGAGAACTACAAGCTGTAATATTCGATAAAACAGGTACTCTAACAAAAGGAGAATTTGGTGTAACAGATATAGTAACATTTAGTGGAAATAGCAATGATGTCTTAAAACTAGCAGCCTCACTTGAAGCAAAATCTGAACATCCAATAGCACAGGGTATAGTACGAGCAGCAGAAAAACAAAGCCTCGTCCTCGAAGAAGTTGAAGAATTTAGAGCACTTCCAGGTAGAGGCGTAGAAGGTAAAATCAATGGTAAGATTATAAGAGTAGTAAGTCCAGGCTATCTCGAAGAAAACGGATTAAAAGACTATATCGAGAAAGTTAGAGAACTCCTAGATCAGGGTAAGACTGTAGTCTTTGTCCTCGAAGATAATACACCGATAGGAGCAATAGCACTAGCTGATATGATAAGAGAAGAGTCTAGAGAAGCTATCAATATGCTAAAGAAGATGGGTATAAGATGTATAATGCTCACTGGCGATAATAAGAGTGTAGCAAAATGGGTAAGTGACGAGCTAGGACTAGATGAATACTATGCTGAAGTACTACCACACGAAAAAGCAGAAGTTGTAAAGAAATTACAATCAAGAGGCTTAAGAGTAGCAATGGTAGGTGATGGGATCAACGATGCCCCCGCTCTAGTACAAGCAGATGTAGGAATAGCTATAGGTGCAGGGACAGACGTAGCTATAGAATCTGCAGACATAATATTAGTACGTAACGATCCACGCGATGTAGCTACAATCATAAGACTAGCCAGAAAAACCTATAGAAAGATGATGGAGAACCTCTTATGGGCAACAGGCTATAATGCACTTGCACTACCACTAGCTGCAGGCATCCTCTATAGTATAGGTATCTTACTTACACCAGCTATGGGAGCAGCACTAATGTCTCTTAGCACAGTAATAGTAGCTATCAATGCACGACTTTTGAAACTCTAAGAAGCCATCCAGGTAACCAATATCAGCATTACAACTAAGCAGAAGCAAGAAACTGGGGGACTACCTCGCTACCACCATGGTGTAATTGGTGGCGAGAAAATACAACAATATATCCATACGATCACTTCCTACTCGAAACACATTATGGAAGAATAATAGCAGTTAACATCAGAACTATCAGTAAAAACAACTACCTAGTATTAGCGAAATACACCTCAACTAAGAGTAGTGGACTAGAACTAGATAACTTCGAGAGAATAATACAAACATACTCACCAAGCGAAATACACAGTGCAGCTAAGATCACTAAACTAGCACACTACCACCCAATTTATGGTACTAACATTCCAATAACTACTCTTGACAAAAACACCATTATATGCAGCGGTATAAATGCATGTAAAAAACACCTGTCTCTACTCTCAACTATCGCTCCAGAATACTTAGAACTTCTCTCCCTTCTCTCTAAGACAGAGAAAGAATGTATCTACATAACTGGCTCATTAGCCCTTGGCTACATCAAAGAATACTCAGATATAGACATAGTAGTAGATATATCGAAACCCCACTGCATAAGCCTCCCATTAGAACTAGGAACTATAGCAACTCCTCTAGACAATAAATTCCTAAACGAATGGGTAGTAAGAGAATCAGAGAAAAGAAAAATCCCACCTATGACTGCTAAGAAGAACTATACACTGTGGAGGAGATTCACTTTCGAAAAACGTGTCTTCTCAGTATCACTAGTATCTGTACAAAGAAGAACACAGATAGAGAGAAGAATCTTCTATGTAGACAAACAAAAGCCAACAAAACTAGTAGTAGAAGTAGAACCACTCCAAGAAACTTTAGGAGATTATCCAGCTATTGTAAACACAATAAAAAACGAAATAATCATTATCTATGACCAGTTTTATCTACCAAAAATATTTGAAGGAGGAAAATTCATCGTAGAGGGAGTAAAGGGATATATACAAGACAGTAGAAATGATAATCGTACAGAGGTAGTATTTGTTGGACTTCAAGAATTAAGTACAAAAATAGAACCTATTAATTCCTTATAGGATACAGAAGAATAACATTACATCCTTGTTAAGCTGGAATCTCTAGTCACTCTACAATAAAATACATCTACGTGGTACTACAGATTGTACACATAAGATACGATATATGTCGCCATTATCCTACAAGCTCTACTGCTTTCTTTAACAATGATATCTTATCGTCTTCATTCTTAGCTGACATAGACTTTACTAAGATCGAAAATAGTTGGTACACTTTTATCATCTCTTTTCTAAGAATATCTATTTTTTCTTCTAATTCAGTCATCCTTGTATCCATTGCTGATAGGAATATATCTATGACTTTCATAATCTCATTGGCTTCTCCAGCGTGATGATGGTGATGATCTGTGTGTGTATGTGTAGCAGAGATTTCCTCTACTATATTTTGTATATCCTCTTGTTTCTTAGGGAGAGTCATTCTCATTTTTCTTTTCTTATCATTCATTATGTCTTTATCCCCTCTGATACGCTACTTTCATCCACATATATTTCTTCACTCGGTCTAGCTCTACCCTCAACTAGTATGTCGGCTGTCTTTAGTGCTATAGCTAGATACTGCACTATTTTCTTTACGCCTCTCTCATCTAGACATCGTGTCTTATATACTCTTCCATCATCTGTTTCTACTATTACTCTCTTTCGTTTTGATGATCTACATTCGCTAATCCAATATTGTTTTACTTTACCGATAGTTGCAAGACCCTCTATATATACAACCCATACTGTATTATCCTCCTCGCTAGCCATCTTCAACACCGATTCTTCTCCTCTACTATTTAACTCAGTTAGAATATATTGTTTAAGATAACGAAAATAAATGCTAGTATGAGCATAACGTAGAGTATTCTAAGGTTATTCTCTAGAGCTTTGTTTAGTATTCCTGCTTGCTTAAGTGATAGCTTTACGACATAGATTAGAATAGCAAATACTGCTACTAGAAGTAGCACACTCTCTATACTACAGGAACAGTAGGAACTCATTATCTACACCGTGCTTCTACTTACAGCTAAGAGCTTCGGCAAACCTTAAAGCTTAAGCCTAGACTTCCACATAGTGGTTGAAAGAGTGGAAAATAGTCCATCAGATATAGAAGAACTAGCACATCGAATAGCTAGAGCTTTCAGAAACTTTGGGGCTTTTATATTCCAGGTAGATATTGATGACAAAAATATTGTTATGAAACTAATTAACTCTACTGGATTATCTCACCTTCTAGAAATAAAACCTCTCGATCCTAGACATACTATCTATATAGTATATCCACGGGAAAAACCATGTAGAAGAAAGTGTATCTATGATGAAAAACTAACAGATAACAAACTTAGCTATTGTATTAATAAATGTATACAAGACTTTATAGAAAAACTTGTCAGTCAATTACTAGAAAGAAAAGATTAGTATTCTCTACAGGCTACCTAGTTCTAGCTATTTACTCTTCTCGAGCAAGATTTTTCTCTCTATTCTTGCTACAAGCCTCCTAGTGGCTATAACAGCATCTGGATTTACACTTATACTATCAATACCTATTCTAACTAGATACTCTACGAGTTCTGGATAGACACTAGGAGCTTGACCACATATAGATACTGTCTTTCCATACTTATGAGCTCCATCTACTATCATTTTTATGGCTTTCAGAACAGCAGGATCTCTTTCATCGAAGTAGCCCATATCTGCTAGTAGCTGAGAGTCTCTATCAACACCTAGTACTAGTTGTGTTAAATCATTACTACCTATACTAAACCCATCAATGTATTTCGCGAATTCTTCTGCTAGGATAGCAACACTCGGTACTTCTGCCATTATCCATATCTTGAAATCACGGCTGCTTCTAAGTCCCTCACTAGCCATGATCTCGAGAACTTTCTCAAGCTCCCATGTTGTCCTAACAAATGGTATCATAACCCATACATTCTTGAGACCTAGTTCTTCTCTGACACGTCTTATTGCTTCTAGCTCTAGGCGGAATGCCTTTTCATATGCTTCATGTATGTATCTAGCTGCACCACGCCATCCTATCATAGGGTTTCTCTCATCTACTTCGTACTTTTCTCCTCCTTTTAATCCCTTGAACTCGTTAGTCCTAAAGTCGCTAAATCTTACTACGACTGGTCTTGGATAAATTGTACTTGCAACTTTACTAATACCATCAACAAGTCCTTCTACGAATAGTTCTCCTTTACCATTATCGATAAGATAGACTGGATGATATCCTATTCTATCACTAATTATGAATTCTATCCTCATTAACCCTATTCCATCAAATGGTAGATTAGCGTATTTATCGATAGCATCTGGCTCACCTAGGTTCATATAGATCTGTGTAGCTGTTATAGGGTATAGATTTTGGAGGAGTTCTATATCGATACTACTAACCTTTTCTTCGACTCCAGTTTCTGTCTTCTTAATAATCTCTACTTCTCCTTCGTATACAATACCTTTACTACCATCGACAGTTACTAGGTGGACATCTCTAAGAACTTTAGTAGCATTACGTGTGCCTACTACAGCTGGTATTCCTAACTCTCTAGATACTATTGCTGCATGACTAGTCATTCCTCCTTCATCAGTAACAATTGCAGCTGCTTTCTTCATTAAAGGAACCCAGTCGGGATCTGTCATCCTAGTAACAAGTATATTACCTTCCTTAAACTCTGCCGCCTCGGGGCTCTTAGGATCTATTATTACTTTCACAATACCAGTAGCTACACCAGGACTTGCTGGTAGGCCACGTACAAGTACTCTCGCTTCGCTAGGTGCTTTTTTTACAGCTTTTCTACTCCAGACAGTTTCATACCTAGCTTGGACGATAAATATATTGTTAGGCGGCTCTATGTCTCTATCTATCGCCCACTCTATATCCATAGGATTCTTATAGTGGTTTTCGATTTTTATCGCAAACTTTGCGAGAGAAAGAGCTTCTTCATCACTGATACTTGGCTTTCTCTTATAGTCTTGGGGTACCTCTACAACAACATTAGTCTTCTTGTCTTCATCATATATCATCATTTTCTCCTTCGTCGAAATCTCTTTCTCAACAATACGTAGATTCCGTTTGTCAATAACATACTTATCAGGTGTAATCATTCCACGTGCTACAGCTTCTCCAAGACCCCAGCCAGCCTCAATAACTATCAAGTTCGGATCTCCAGTGACTGGATGTATAGTGAAGAGAACTCCTGATGATCTAGAATTAACCATCTTCTGTACTACAACTGCACCAGCTACTCTCTCGTGACTAATACCATGCTGTTCTCTATAGAAGATAGCTCTCGCTGTAAATACACTAGCCCAACAAGCTCTTACTCTATTAACAACATCTTTTTCTCCTATAACATTGAGGAACGTTTCCTGCTGACCAGCAAAACTAGCATCAGGTAGATCTTCTGCGGAAGCACTACTACGCACAGCTACTCTTGGATTTTCAACACCGATTCTATGGGAGAGTTCTCTATAAGCTTTAACAATTTCTTCCTCGAGCTCAGCTGGAACAGGTGTTTCTTCTATTAATCTTCTTATCTCT
>JALTYD010000274.1 GCA_027046525.1 Pyrodictiaceae archaeon | reverse complement strand
AAATACTTTAATAAATATTAAGTTTGAGTAAAAAGCCACTCTTTTATCCCATTACTCTATAGAATAACAGTATGGAGTAATACAATAGTCTATGATAGGGTGTTAGCTTGGGTAGAAAAGTAGCTATTGTAGGTGTAGGTCATTCTAGGTATGGCGTCCGTAGCGATGTAAATCTACCAGAACTAGCATGGGAGAGTATAAAAGAAGCACTAGAAGATGCAGGAATTTCTCAGAAAGATGTAGAATTTGTAGTATATGGAAATGTAGGTGTATGGAGTAGTGAGCCACTACCAGCTATAGTTATCAACGAATATGCTGAGTTAACACCAGCAGGTACCATGAGAGTTGAAGCTGCATGTGCAACTGGTAGTGCTGCTATAAAAGCAGGATACGATATGGTTTCTTCAGGTAATGCAGATATTGTACTCGTAGTAGGAGTAGAGAAGATGAACGAATCACCGACACCCACAGTAGTAGAGCTCATTGGTAGAGCAGGTAACTATTTCTGGGAATTCGAAAACTTTGGATTAACATTTCCAGGCTACTATGCTTTCTTCGCCACAAGATATATGGCTAAGTATGGTGCTACTGAGGAAGATTTCTGCAGAGTTGCTGTAAAGAACCACTACTATGGTGCACGTAATCCTAAAGCACACTTCCAGAGAGAAATAAGTATCGAGAAATGTATGTCTTCTAGATACATAGCATGGCCAGTAAAACTATACGATAGCTCGCCGATAACAGATGGATCAGCAACAGTAGTACTAGCTAGCGAAGAAGTAGCAAAAAAACTAACTGATACACCTATATGGATAAAAGCAATAGAAACAGCATCTGATACTTCAAATCTCAGTAAACGACCCGAATTTCTACACAGACATAGTGTAATGCTAGCAGCACAAAAAGCATATAAGAAAGCAGGAATAGACCCCGAGAATCCTCTGAGATACATAGATTTCGCAGAAGTACACGATGCATTCACAATAGCAGAAGTACTTACATACGAAGAACTAGGATTTGCAAAACCAGGAGAAGGCTATAAACTAATCAGAGAAGAACAAGTCTACATCGGTGGAAAAATACCAGTAAATATTAGTGGAGGTCTCAAAGCAAAAGGCCACCCCCTAGGAGCAACAGGAGTAGGAATGGCTGTAGAAGTAGCTAAACAGCTCAGAGGAGAAGCAGAGACTAGAGAGAGACAAATACCGATTAAACACGGTACAGCAGTAGTAAACAACGTTGGTGGAACAGGCCACTATACGTATGTCTTCATATACTCATTAAAACCCTAGACACGAGGTGAGATACATGAGCCAGAAAGAAGAAATAGAGAAATTTATGAAACAAGTAGAAGAATTCGTAGAGAATATAAAGAAAACAACAGGTCTCCCAATAGTCCCAGACCAGAAACTAGGAGTAGCACTATGGTATAGTCAGAGAGACTTAAGTGTAAAATACACTATAAGTATAGAGAGGATAAGAAAGTTCTTCGAAGCACTTATGGAGGGTAAACTACTAGCAACAAAATGCCCAGAATGTGGCTCTATATATTTCCCTCCACAGAGCGACTGCACTAGGTGTAGAAAGAGTAGCTTAGAGTGGGTCGAATTAAGTAGAGAAGGAGAACTA
>JALTYD010000273.1 GCA_027046525.1 Pyrodictiaceae archaeon | reverse complement strand
GCTCTATAGAATTATGTTATGATAACTGAGTAAAAAACTACTTGTCAAAACATTTTTACTATATCGGCTGAAACAATACCCTAGTGGTGATATAGACTGTCTATAGCTAGGAGCTTCTCCACAATAATGATCATCACTATTATACTCATAGCTACGAGTCTTACACCACAGAGCTATACACAAAACAGCTATAGCCAGCTAGTAGGTACAAAAATAGACTACTACGTAAAAGGCTCTATAGAAAAACTAGGATCTATAGAACTAGATATAAACATAACTATTCTAGCAATAGATAACTCTAGTATATCTGCTAGCTTTAGAGTAGAAGTACTAGAATATAGTGGAGATCTAAAGAGTACCATCGAGAAACTAGAAATAAATATACCAGATACAGTAGTAGATAAACTCCTAGCAGATATGGTAGCTGAGTACGAATATACACTCAGTAGATACTCTGCATGGTTTATAGTCCCTGTAGAAGTCCTTATGAGATATGCTAGTATACTCCTAGAATTAAATAATACAGTTGTACTAGCAGCTAATATAGGAGGAGTACTAGGAGTAGTAGCATGGGATAAAGAAACTAGGATTACACGCTACATATACATGGTGGAAGAAAAACCAGAGATGAGTAGAGAGCTAGAAATAGTACTCAGAGGAGTAGAATCAAATACATTTAGAGTCGAGCCACCATCAAGTAGCGAGATAACGAGCTTCAAAAAATACATGGAGAGAGCACCTATTATTAGACCACCTACAGTAACAATCCACGATACAATAACCCCCGTAGATACTATAACTACAATACAAGTTACTGTAACAGAAGTAAAACCTCTAGAAACTACTGAGACTATCTCACCATCAGGATATACAATCACCTATACTTACACAGAGACTATAGAGAGAGTAGTAGTATCGACTACAACTATAACTCAGACTACAACAGTAGTAGAAGAATTACCAGCTACTCAAATAGCTCTAGTACTAGCACTAGCTATAGCTCTAGTACTAGTAGTACTACTAGCTCGGCAGAAGACTATATAGACTGTCTCTGAGACTCATAGTACTAGCTACATTTCTCTTCAACCAATACAATAACTTCAGTTGATCCATGTACGCCTCTCATCTTAACAGATACTCTCTCTACAGCTCTAGTTCTACATATTGCTTCTGCTACTTCATTTGCTAGTTGTTCTTGGTATATCTTCTTGTCTCTATATGTTTCTAGGAATTTCGAGAAAGAATATGCTTCTATAAACATAGTACCTCGGGGTTTATAAGATACTTCTACTTCATAACTATCTACTATCTCTGTTAATGGACATATAGCAGTAGCTTTTGATCTCAGAACTACTTCTTCTACTAGGGGTGCATTAGCTCTAACTACTCTTATTGTGTACTCGCTACCCACTCTCTAGGCACCTCTTATACTTGGCCCCCTAGGGCCACTCACTACCCGATAGTATTATTCTTAGAACATCTCTTATACTGATTATTCCTATGAGCTTATTATCACTATCTACAACTGGTATATGTCTTACTCCATGTTTTATCATCTTCTGCGCAATAAGAGGTACAGGATCTTCTCTACTAGCTACTACTAGGTCTCTCGTCATAGCTTCTGAGAGTTCTATATCTAGTGCTCTAGAGCCTCTAGTTGCTAGTAGATGTACTAAGTCTCTCTCAGTAAATATCCCTAGTAGTCTAGATTCTCTATCAACAACAGGTATACTCCCTATATTGTGTCTAGACATCTTCTCAATAGCATCTACTACTCTCTCGCCTGGCTGAGCACTTATAATTTCTACTCCTCTAACAAGATCTACTGCTCTAAGAATAGGCATTTCCACCAGCCAATACTCTAGATTAGTACAATTGGGTAAAATAGTTCTCTAGCTAGAGGCTCTAAGACAAATAAATCACTTATGCAAGTATTATCCACACTATACAGCCAGGTATAGAGGCTTAGAGGGAATCCTAGCCTTCTGCAAGAACTTCTACACTTCCCCCTGGGGCCTCTTCGCTAGCTCTAATAGACATACTAAAGTCTACTATGGAGCTCCATAAACATGGCTAGTAGACAATAGAAGCTTTGACTAAGTACATTCCTCGTCGATGCGGAGACCATGCTCTCTAAGAACTCCTTCTAGCCTACTCTTGCAGCTAGCTACACGATACACAACACCTCTCCTAGACCGAGTCACTAAGAGCCTATAAATCATAGAGTCTACTCTCCTCTCAGTGTGTATAACAGCTACTACTCTAGACGGGCTAGAGCTGGGTAGCTGTCTAACACGGCCTTGTCTAATAGCCTCTATAGTGATACTAAGCTTCTCTACATCATCTATCTTAGCTCTACTCGTCTCCTCTACAACAACAACGATGCTCCTACACGAGTCTACGAGTAGGTAATCAGCATGCCTCCATCTCCACTTCTCCTTCTTTGCAAGTTCTTCTAGATCTACTCTTATAATAGCCAAGAGCTATCCCAGTATCTTAGCTCTCTCTTCAGCAAGCTCTTCAGCTACTTTAGCAAACTCCTCCTCGGAGACTCCCTCGCTAGTCACATCTAGCTTTTCTACAACAGCACTCCTGCTCTTAGGATCAGCTCTAACAAGGTATACTGCGACGTTCTTCGGGTTGAGAATCTCGTCTTCTTCGAATCCTAGTTTGTGTGCTTCCTGCGTACTAGAGAGCATTATTAGATTGCTAACAGTATAGAGTATGTAATCACTATGCGTAGATAGCACAACAGTCTTCCCAAGCGTATTGACAGCTTTTGCGATAAGCCTTACAAGCACTCTCTGCGCTCTAGGATGGAGATGAGCCTCAGGCTCCTCTACAAACACGAATCGGGGTGAGCTACGGGACGAAAGAGCAAGAGCTACTATTAATGTCTCACGTATACCAGAAGGAGCTCTAGCTACTGTAAGCCTCTTACCACTCCATGTATCAATGTACATAGTGTAAACTCCACTCTCCCATGCTACATGCATTCTACATCCAAGTTCGTTCAAGAGAGGCTCTAGTAGCCTGGCATCGACGTCTCCTTTATCAAGTGATTCGATAAGCATGAAGTAGGTATCTCTATAGTGCTCGTCTGCATAGGAGATGTCTCGAAGTAAACGTGTAGTTGTATATGGCTTAAGTAGTATCCTAGAGACACCAGCACGGCTATCAGGTAATAGTGTTGAAACTGATTCAGCTAAGAACAGCCCATAAGCATCAAAAATATACGTAACTAACGTGCTTACTAATGCCTCTACTAAATTACCAAGACTAGCTAAAATATTATCATATTCTATTCTCTCACCGAGCATTACTCTAAGCCTTCCCGACTGCGGGACGAGAACTTTAATACGACTTAGAAACTCGGAATACGGTTCATGCCTACTAACTCTAACCTCCTCACCACTAACCACAAACTCTATTTGTGCTCTAGGAGTCTTAATACCTACAACAGCATTCTCACTACCCTCACGCACCACCTCGACTAGCCTAGTACCAAATACTCTTCTAAGAGCTTCTCCAAAACCACTAGCTAGTGAGTCAGGTAGAGCCTCGATGTACAGCTTTACTAGTTTCCTAAAGTAGTCTTCAACATTACTGCCCTCCTTGACAGCCTCTAGGATCTTCTCAGCGATCTCGTCTGCCCCCCTTCTGGAAGCCTGCTCTACGAGCTTCTCTAAATCAGGCATAACTGTGGTTAGAGACCAGATTAGCTGTAGTAGCATAGACTTACCAACGCTGTTCCTACCTACTAGTATCGTTAGAGGTCTGACATCTATACTAGCATCTCTGAAAGGCCCAAAATCCCGGAGGTACACCTGCACGCTATTCTTCTGCACTTACTCCAGCCCCAAGCTCCAACTATATCATAGCCCCTACTTAACACCTATGGACAAAACAAAAAGAGATAATACTCCCTAGTAGAGACCACCAGGAGGTATCATCACTATTAGCTCTGCTACTGTGTAAAGCCACACATCATACAGCTAGGCTATGATCTCAGACTCAGGCTTCAACAAACCTGTCCTCGTCTGCAAACCTCCTATACCTTTCTCGAAGAAGTCTCTTGTTACTATATGTAGCTTGATTGATGCTCCTGTCGACTTGTATGCTTCTTCTCTATCACTTGCAACAGTATATCTCTTCTCACTACTGAGCTAAATATATACACTCTTGGTAAATACATCAGCAGCTTCATGGAACAATATCTATGTTTTTAATTAACATAGCTATACACACTAGGTGCTGTACGTGAGTAGAACAATTTCTATGTAGAGTAATTTTTAAGTAGAAAACATGAGAACCAATAGGTTCTCGAAGAACTCTTAGTGGTGATGAGCTTCGACGACTCTTACACCTATATGAAGTGTATAAACTGCAATACTATATACGAGTATAACCCGTTTCTCCTCCTATGCCCTAAGTGTAGAAATCTCCTAGAAATAAAAATCGAAAACCCTAGCGTCAGCTGGAGTACTTGGAGGAGAAGACATACTGGTGTATGGAGGTACCGCGAAGCTCTACCAGTCCCGAGTAGTGTAAAGCCTATTACACTAGGAGAAGGAGGAACTCCACTAGTACCAGTAGAAGATACTAGAGTATACATTAAATTCGAAGGCTCAAATCCTACAGGGTCTTTCAAAGATAGAGGAATGACTATAGGTATAACTATCGCTAAGAACCTAGGTACACAAGTAGTTATAGCAGCGAGTACTGGGAATACTGCTTCGTCTATGGCTGCATATGCTGCTCGTGCAGGTCTCAGAGCAGTAGTAGTACTACCAGAGAAGAATATCTCTGAGGGAAAACTACTACAGACAGTTCTCCACGGAGCATATATTGTTAGAATAAGAGGTTCTTTCGACAAAGCTATGTACTATACACTAGAAGTAGTAGAGAGACTAGGCAAGCTTGTCTACCCACTAAACTCTTTCAACCCTATACGACTAGAAGGACAGAAGACAGTAGCATACGAGATAGTAGACCAACTAGGCTATGTACCCGACTACGTTATAGTACCTGTTGGTAATGCAGGTAATATAGCAGCTATATGGAAAGGATTCAAAGAACTATACGAGTGGGGACTAGCTGATAAACTACCGAAAATGGTTGGTGTCCAGGCTGAAGGAGCATCTCCACTAGCTACAGCCTGGAGTAGAGGCTTAGAAGAACCAGTATGGTTCGAAGAACCAGAAACTATTGCTTCTGCAATACGTATAGGAAAACCAGTTAATTGGCGTAGAGCATTTATAGCTGTAAGAGAATCTAGAGGTTTATTCACTACAGTAGGAGATTCAGAGATACTAGAATCTCAGAAGATAATTGCTCGTAGAGTAGGACTAGGAGTAGAACCTTCATCAGCAGCTGCTTTTGCAGGATTCCTAAAACTAGTAGATAATAGAACTATAGATAGATCGAGTAGAGTAGTTGTTATAGCTACAGGCCATGCACTAAAAGACCCAGGCTCTATGAAGCTACACTCAGCTAGTACCATCGAGGTATACAGTCTAGACGAGCTAGCTAGACTCCTAGTAGGTATAGCTGGTGGATAACAATGGCTCGCCGAGTAGCTATAGCTAGAGCCTATGGGAGTAGCGCTAATCTAGGCCCAGGATTCGATACAGTAGCAGTAGCACTAGAGGTATTCTATGATACTGTAGAAGTAGAACTAGAGTATGGAGAAAAGAGTGTACAAATTAGTAGAATAGAAGGTCCCTTCTCTACTAGTATAAGTCTAGGACAAAATACAGCTACTATTGCTGTGGAGAAGCTATTAGATATTCTAGGTGTAGAGGATGTATCAGTATCTATCAAGATATACAAAGGTGTACCACCAGGTAAAGGACTAGGTAGTAGTGGTGCTAGTGCAGTAGCAGCAGTCTTAGCTACTACTAGTGCTCTAGGAGTAGATATTGACTATAGAATTCTACTCGAAGCAAGTGGGTATGGAGAAATAGCTAGTGCTGGACAACCACACTACGATAATGTTGCTGCGAGTCTACTTGGAGGTCTCGTAGTCGTTGCTGAGACTCTAGAAGGTGTTAAAGCACAGAGTATAGAACTAGATGCATGGTTTGTAGTCATAGTACCAGATACTAGTACACCTCCAGCAAAAACACATACTATGAGGAGAATCCTCCCAGAATCTATAAAACTAGCTAGTGCTACTAGCTACTGGCAGAAACTAGGTCTTATGGTACTAGCTCTAGCCAAGCAGAACTACAAACTAGCTGGTAGATTAATGACAGGAGACAAGCTAATAGAACCTCTACGTGCACAGTATACTCCATGCTACTACGAAGTAAAAAAGACAGTACTAGAAGCAGGTGCATATGGAGTAGCTCTTAGTGGAGCAGGGCCTTCATTAATAGCTCTCGTAGAAAACTCTAGGCAGGGGAGATATGTAGCTAGAGAAGTAGAGAAGACGTATAGAGAGTGTGGAGTACCTGTAACTACTACTATCACCCGTGTAGGAGGTCCAGCTAGAGTTATAGATAGCTACTAGCTCTCTATACTAGTCTTCTCTACCACCTAGAGTAGTAGTGTTGCTGCTAGTACTATCAGTGTTGTTGCTAGTGTAGCTGCTGCTACTAGTCCTACTGTTTTCGCCATATTAGCTCTAAAATAGTCTAGTGTTAAAACTATACAGAGATGTACTGGAGATATCATTACTCCTAGAAATCCACCTGTATACGCTACTAGTAGGAGATCGCTCTCTATACCAGCTGGACCTACTAGGTATGTTTTGAGTAGAGGCATAGCTGTTGCAGCAAAGAAGTTCTCACCACCAGCTGATAAACCTAGGACGAACGGTACCAGGTAGGTTACAAGTACTACTGGGAGACCTGAACTACTAGCTGCTTCGTATAGTGCATTAGGAGCATCAGTAGCTAGTAGTAGTTCTTTGAGGAATAGTGCTTCGAATAGTATAGCATGTACTACTGGTTTAGATGCGAATTTTGTAGCTCCCTTGATATTATCTACTGATGGTCTCACTACCATAGTAGTTAGGAGTAGAGTTGCTACTAGTGCATATAGTAGTGGGAGTTTTGCACCAAATACTAGAACTGCTAGTAGAATAAAAGGCCATATAGCTTGTACTAGTCCTCCTCTACCCCCAGCTGGACAAGTATACTTCAAGAGTATAGGGATAGCAACAATAGTACCTCCTAGTATTGCAGCTATACTAGCTGGCCATGTACGTATAACTATCTCAGAAGGATCTACTTCGAGTATAGCAGAAGTAATAATTATACTCTGGAAGAGAGGCCATGCTGGTACCCATACATGTCTAAACCAGTGATTCATATACGTAGCCCATTCAGGCGGTAGTCTTGACTCCTCGATATACTTACGCTTCATAGCAACAGCAGATACTAGTGCACCTCCAGGCATAGGTAGTAGACCTATTATAGCTGGTACTGCTCCAAAACTAAAACGACACCCAATACTACTAATACTCTCAACAAGCATATCTAGACGGCCAGTTTCTTTCAGAATACCTGCTAGTAAGAGACTAAGAAATATATAGATAAATACACGTATATCACTCCACTCTCCTAATGCTAGTAGAGAACCAGTGAGAGACTCTACGCCGTGGAAGAAGACAGCATAGATAGAATATACTGCTATGAGACTAGCAATAGCAGCTACTGCTCCACGACCCTTAGCAGATACAGCAACTAGAACAGCATAGCCTATAGCAAAAGCGACTAGCTGTAGAGCCAATCTACTCTATCCACCCAAGCACCTCTATACAGCCTTCTACTAGCACCATGTAGGTTTACTCTATCTTGTAGCAAGCCCTATAAATAGATATAGATATGGCTAGGTAGATGACATCTATACTACGTAGGGAGACTAAGCTAGGAACCTCTTTTATTCTCTCTAATGAATCTATCCAGTCCCAGTTCTCTACTACGTCTAGAAGCTTTCTCTAGAGCTCTAAGTTTCTCTAATACTTTCTGTGGTTCTCTCACTCTTCCCTCTTCTACTAGGTCTCCTAGGAAACTATCTCTCACAGGCTCGTATACATACTTATAGAACTTCTGTGGATCTCTAAGTACCCAGCGGGGGAACTTCGATACATACTCGAGAGCAGCTCTCCAGACTCTACTATAGTCTATTATTTTCTCTATCCTCCTTGTAACCTGCTGGTCGTAGTGACTAGGTGTCTGTATCTGGCCTCCGATGACGTATAAGTTATCTCTACTTTTCTCTAGACACTCACCTAGAACTTCTACTAGT
>JALTYD010000272.1 GCA_027046525.1 Pyrodictiaceae archaeon | reverse complement strand
ATAGTAGTATACGAGTCTAGCCTAGTAGAGCCCAGGAAGGTCGAGGGCGTTAAACAATTTGGTATACCAGCAATAACAACTGCTATTAAAGTAGGAACTAGACTAGCTGCCAACATAGTTATCTTAGGTTTTCTCAACTCTATGCTGAATCTACTACCAGAAGAAGCTCTACTCAATGCTATAAAAGCTCGTATCAAGAAAAAGTACCTCGATGTAAACCTACAAGCTTATGAAGCAGGTAAAAAACTGTGGAGGAGTGAGATTAGTGTCTGATACAATACTCGTAATTGGTGGAGGAATAGCAGGTATACAAGCAGCTCTAGATGCTGCAAATGCTGGAGCAAAAGTAGTACTAGTAGAGAAGGGCCCTACTATAGGAGGAGTAATGGCTCTACTAGATAAGAACTTCCCAACACTAGACTGTTCTATCTGTATTGAAGCACCTAAGATGGGCGAAGTGATGAGACATCCTAACATAGAAGTAATAACTCTAGCAGAAGTCCTAGAAGTAGATGGTGAACCAGGCAACTTCGAAGTAACTATCTACCAGAAGCCTAGATTTGTAACAGATGCATGTACAAAGTGTGGTAAGTGTTCCGAAGAATGCCCTGTAGCTGTACCCTTCGAAGTAGATGGTGGTATTAGTCTTCGAAAAGCAATATACCTACCATTCCCACAGGCAGAGCCGGGAGTCTTCCTCATAGATATCGATAACTGTCTAAATGAGCCACCAGGCTATATGCCTTGTGATAGATGTATGAATGTCTGTGAAGTAGGAGCAATAGACTTCTCGATGAAGCCTAAAGTTATTAGAAAGAAAGTAGCATCGATAATAGTTGCATCTGGTTATGAACTCTTAGATCCACGTAAAATACCAGAATACGGCTATGGTAAGTATCCCGATGTACTAACTAGCCTAGAGTTTGAGAGACTACTAAATGCTTCAGGGCCTACTGGAGGAGAAATACTAAGACCCAGCGATGGGAAACATGTAGAAAAACTACTCTTTGTTACATGTGTTGGTAGTCGTGGAGGAGCAGTAGAGTACTGCTCTCGGTTCTGCTGTATGTATACACTAAAAGAAGCTATACAAGCAGTCGAGCATGGAGTAAAACATGTAACAGCTCTCTTCATGGATGTTAGAGCTTATGGTAAAGGATTCGAGCACTTCTACAGGAGAGCACTCGATGAAGGAGTAAGGATAGTACGAGGTAGACTAGCAGAAGTCAGAGAGGAGAATGGTAGACTAGTAGCTGTATACGAAGATACTATAAATGGTAGACTAGTAGAAGAAGAATACGATATGATTGTACTAGCAACAGCTGCTCTACCGAGTAGAACTATAGATAAGCTATCGAAAGCTCTAGGTGTAAAACTCGGAGAAGATGGCTTCATAGAGCATGGAAGACCCTGGAGCCCAGTAGAGACTAGCAGACCAGGGATCTATGCTTGTGGCTCAGCTACTGGCCCGAAAGATATCTCAGACTCTGTACAAGAAGCTAGTGCTGCAGCAGCACTAGCACTTACACATCTAGCAAAGATAACTATTCCTAGCGAAGAATTTGAAGAAACTATAAAAGAAGTAGAACCTCCACGTATAGGTGTATTTGTCTGCCATTGTGGATCTAATATTGCTGGAGTAGTAGATGTAAAAG
>JALTYD010000271.1:3507-8311 GCA_027046525.1 Pyrodictiaceae archaeon | reverse complement strand
AAATACTAAACATAATATAACATAATATAATGTAAATAATAAATAATAAGTAGCTGGATAATATCTGTTTATACAACTTAAATCTAGCAATATCCTATTAGCAGAATAACAAGGCACTCACTACTATACAGATAGGAGAATACTGAGAGATTGAGGAGAGTAGCAGAGGGGAAAAAGACTAGAGTTATTCTGTCTGAGCTGCTCTTTTGAGGAATTTCTTTGCTAGTTCTTTTTCTTCTAGTGTTGCTTTGTCTTCGTAGCAGAACCACCAGTCGTAGCATTTGTATTGTTTTAGTCTTTCTTCGGCTTCTCTAATTGATGATGCTGGTGGTACTATGAGATTATCGCCTATTAATTCGTTGAAGGGCCAGTTTGCTGGTACTGCTCTTCCATATTTTGTACTCAGTTGTAGTATTTCTACTAGTCTTAGTATTTCGTCTATGTTTCTTCCTACTTCTAGTGGGTAGTAGACTATTGCTCTTACAGTAGCTTCTGGGTCTACAACGAATACTGCTCTTACAGTAGCTGTAGCACTCTGAGCATGTAGAAGACCTAGTTTTTGGGCTACTTCGCCTGTAGGATCAGCTATTATTGGGAATGGAATCTTCTGGCCTAGTCTTTGTTCTATCCATTCTATCCATTTTATGTGGCTGAAATTACTGTCTACACTTAGGCCTATTAGTTCAGTGTTTAGTTTTTTGAAGTCATCGTATCTTCTAGCGAATGATACGAATTCTGTTGTACATACTGGTGTAAAATCTGCTGGGTGGCTGAAGAAGACAAACCATTTGCCTTTGAAGTAGTCTGGTAGTTTAATTACTCCATGTGTTGTTGGGACTTGTATTTCTGGGAATTTTTCGCCTATTGAGGGAGCTTGGAGAGGCATTTGTAACACCTTTTTCTCAGTATCTATTTCCAATTGGTAATGATTGCGATTATATAAGATTTTCTCTCATTACTCCTCAATAATTGCTATAAATACATCATTAACGTTTGTTCCTGTGTATCCTCTTGTATCTATTATGTCTCCTAGTTTTCTAAAGAATGTATAACTATCGTTATTTGCTAGGTAGTTTTCTGGGTTTAATCCTAGTCTATATGCTCTCGGTATTGTTTCTGTATCTACTACTGCGCCTGCAGCAGGGCTAGAGCCGTCTACGCCGTCAGTCCCCATACATGCAGCTGTATACTTTATTGAGAGTTTTGTTTTGTAGAGCTCTATTGATAGTGCTAGACATAGTTCTTGGTTTCTACCGCCTATACCAGTACCTCTAACTGTTACTGTAGTTTCTCCGCCAGCTACTATAGCACACTGTGGTTTACATATACTTGATTTCTCTGTATGTATAGATTCTATTATTGATGCTAGTACTTTTGCAGTTTCTCTAGCTTCTCCTCGTAGTCTATCAGTTAATATTATTGTACTAGTATTTCTTTCTTCTAGGTATTTCTTTGCTGCTCTTAGTGAGTCTATATTGCTAGCTACTATGACTACTTCGTTCTTCTGGAATATACTATCTCCTGGTTTAGGTGTTTCAGGTTTTAGGCCTCTTACACCTTCTTCTATATGTCTAGTTATATGCTTGGGTAGACTACTCCACAGACTATACTTGGTGAGTACTTGTTTAGCATCACTATACGTTGTTTCATCTGGTACTGTAGGGCCAGAAGCTATTGTATCTAGTCTATCGCCTACTACATCACTTACAATTAGAGATACTATGTTTTCTGATGCTATGTATCTCAGAAGCTGTCCTCCTTTTACTCTAGAAAAGTGTTTTCTAACTGTATTTAGTTCATAGATATCTGCTCCTCTCTTCATAAGCTCATTTGTTATCTCTGCTATCTCTCTCAGAGTAATACCTTCTACTGGATACTCTAGTAGTGCACTACCTCCACCAGATATAAGTACTAGTGTTAGCGAGTCTCTAGGTAGAGACTGCGCTACTTCTAGGAGTTTTTTCGTCGAAGATAGAGTATTCTCGCCTGGTATAGGGTGGTCGCCTGGTAGTACATCTACTGGCCCTATTCTACTAGTAGTAGGACTAGGTGCTATCACTACGCCACCACTTACTAGTTCTCCGAGTGATTCAAGGATACCATTTGTCATTGCTTCTGAAGCTTTCCCGAATCCTAGTACATATACTCGTTCTCTAGGACAGTATTTTCTACCTGTAGATACTTCTATACAATCTCCTACTCTACGTATATGCTTTTTGATAGAAATACGGGGATCAGCTCTACTCAGTGCTGCTTCTAGTGATTCTAGTACTAGTCTTCTAGTATGAGTAGATGATAATTCTTTTTTGTTAAATATTTGTCTCATAATAGTACCCGCTATCTAGCTTATTTATAGATAGAGGATTATAGTAGTACTGTAGACTGAGGACTGGTAGAGTAATCTTAAATGTTGCTATTCTGTGTATGATCTTATATACTAGGGGTATTATAGTGTCAGATTATACTCTCCCTAGAGCTTTTGCTACAACAGTAGTTGGTAGTTATCCGAGAATGAAGATCGCCGAAGAAGCTATACGTAGACGTAAAGCTGGAGAAATAAGCGAAGAAGAATTCCACGAGATTGTAAAACCTGCTATTAGAGAAGTAGTTAGTGACTATCTATGGGCTGGAATAGATATTCTAAGCGATGGAGAGCAAAGTAGAGAGGATATGGTTGTTTATTTCGCAGAGAGAATAGAAGGATATGATAGAGGAGACTGGGTACTAGTATTTGATAATGTATATTTCAGGAAACCTATCGTTAAATCTAAGCTGAGATATATAGGTCCTATGGCTGTTATGGACTGGGAGTATGCAGTATCTCTAGCTAGAAATAGACCTGTTAAAGCTATCTTCACAGGCCCCTATACTATGGTTGATTGGAGTTTCGATCTAGCCTACGGTGATAAGAGAGAACTAGTACTAGATATGGCTAGAGTCTTGAGGAGAGAAGTAGAAGAATTTGCTAAGAGAGGAGCACAGTTTATACAAGTTGATGAACCTGCTCTAAGTACAAAACCTATCCGCGAAGAAGCAGAGCTTGTAAAAGAAGCATTAGAGATATTATTTAGAGGTATAGAAGCAAAAAAGATAGTCCATATATGTTTTGGGAGGATAGAAAAGATACTACCGTATATACTCGATTTCCCAGTAGACCAGATCGACTTAGAGATGAAAAATAGCAGTTTTAGACTCATCCCCTTCCTAAAAGAATACAGCTATAGTAAAGAGATAGGTTTTGGAGTAATAGATGTACATAGTACTAGAGTTGAATCAGTAGATGAGATAGAACAAGATATAAAGAGGATAGTAGATGCAGATATAGTCGGTCCTGAGAAGATATATGTAGATCCAGATTGTGGGCTCAAAAGACTGCCGAGAGAAATAGCTAGAGCTAAGCTAAAGAATATGGTAGCTGCTGCGAGACGAGTAAGGGCGGAACTAGGCTATGAATAAATACTATGAGTTCCCTACGAAGATTATTAGAGAAGGTCTAGTTAGAGTTATAGTTCCAGACCTAGATGCTTATCGTAGACCAGATGGTGTTTATGAACCAGCTTGGGCTCCTGTATTTTATAACCCACGTATGTCGTTTAACAGAGATATTGCTATTCTCTTCGCTAGAGTATCTAGGAGAATACTTGGTGTTAACAAGTTATCAGTTGCTGAGCCTCTAGCAGGTACAGGAGTAAGAGGAATAAGATATGCAGTAGAAGCAGGAGCAGAAGAAGTATATATGGGGGATATTAGTAGGCTAGCTGTTGAGATAGCGAGACAGAATATACAGCTAAATAGAGTTGATGATAGAGTACGTGTAGAGAAGAGTCATGCAAATAAGCTATTGTATAAACTAGTAGAAGAAGGAGTAGCTCCTAGTATCATAGATATAGATCCATTTGGGAGTCCTATACCATTCGTCGATACAACGCTCGAAATAGCTTCTAGATTTAATAGTGTTGTAGCATTAACAGCAACAGATACAGCTCCGTTGACAGGGACTCATAGTAGTGCTCTACGTAGGAGGTACTGGGTCTTACCCGGTAGAACTGGGTGGGAGAGAGAACAAGCAGTTAGAATACTACTAGGTAGTATTATTAGGAGAGCAGCATCGATAGACTATGGTGTTAAAGTATTCCTAGCATATTATACCGATTATTATGTTAGAGTATACATAGGATTAATCCGTGGAGCTTCTAGAGCAGATGAGTCTCTCAATAGGCTAGTATATGGAGTCTATTGTCCCTCATGTAGCTATAGTAGTTATTCTAGTATAGTACTTAGTAGGTGCCCTATCTGCCACCATAGGCTAGTAGTAGTAGGACCTCTCTATAGTGGCGAGATATGTGCTCCAGAGATTGTAGAAGAGATGATTAGAGATATCGAAGAAGTATCATGGATTGATGCTAAGAAGGCTGAGAAACTACTAACTGTACTGAAGAATGAGTGTAGCTTAGTCAATCCATACTATAGAGTTGATAAAATCTCTGCTTTCTTGTGGACCCTGGAACGTCTGCCCGTCAGCAACTTTCTCAGTGATATGCTCGGTGTTCATGCCCGCAAAATTCACCAACAAACCTATCGCAATTTGGACGAATTGCTGGCCCTGAGCCTGCAACAGGCCAAATCTCCACCGGTGGCTCTGACGGCATTAACCGCCATGACACCAGAAAAAATTGGCGAGTACCTGAAAACAAACCGTCAATTTAACAACACCGATTCCCAAAAGCAGGCCAAAATGGCTGTAGCCGTTGGGTTAGGGGGATTTGTGCTCTGGCGTCTGCTGAAGCGCGCCAAAAGTTAAGAC
>JALTYD010000271.1:0-3497 GCA_027046525.1 Pyrodictiaceae archaeon | reverse complement strand
TCAATACTTTTCTATCTATACGTCGACCACTACTATCCTAGACTAGTATGCTGTAGTGATTTTCTGTGTTTTGAGTCTCTCTACGAGGTTTTCGAGCCATGTAGACATTATCTGGCATGTTCTAGGATCATGGAATCCTCCTATGTAGCATTTATCTGAGTATGTACATGTAAAACATGGTACTTCTGCGGTAGCTCCTATGCTAATACTCAGTTTAACTGGTTTTTTAGTTGCTTTAACTATGTAGAGTTTGTAGGTTCTCCTACCCTTATAGACTGCTGGCTCTCTAGTAACTATTCCTTTCTTTACTAGTCTTAGTGCTAGTCTCGAGCCATCTCTACTATCTAGTCCTAGTGTTTTCCATAGCTCGTGCTGGTATATACCGTTATCACCACGTGATTTTATTATCTCGATTGCTCTAGCTTCTAGCTCATCCATATGAGATTTGGGTCTCTTAGTAGATGTTGGTAGTCTCGGGAATCTCTCTTCGAAGGGTGTTCTAGCTCCGATATTGCTTTCTCTCGGCTTACCGTGCACTCAATACTGCACCTCTAAGCTAGTTCGCTGAAAGTAATAGCTCTAATGTACCAATTATGTTATAATATAGATTAAAACCCTTAATAAGTTACTTAAAGTATTGTTGTGTGTATAAAGTAGGATAGCTAGGTCTAGGACTTCAAACTCAGTACTAGTAGAGGGTTGTTGAAGAGATAGATATTAGGTTATAGACTTACTTCTATATGTAAGTTGTCTACGATATCTCTATATCTATTTCTTATAGTTGCATCTGTTACATTTATCGTCTTAGCTACTACTAGTTGGTTCTTCTTCTTGTTTAGTAGAATTGATGCTAGGTATACAGCAGCTGCTGCTATAGCTTCTGGAGGCTTCCCCTGGTCTAGTCTGGTTTTATGTAGTTCTCTTGCTAGTCTTACTGCTAGAGTTTCTACTTCTCCTTCTAGGTTTAGCTTAGATGCTATTCTTGGAACATATTGTTCTGGTTTTGGTAGTGTGTGTATTCTGATGTGGAGTTTGCTCTTGATTACTCTATATGCTCTCCATATAGCTATCTCTTTTACACCATATATTCTAGCTACATCTTTGATTGTTAGCGGATGATTATTTATCTTAGAAGCTATTATAGCTGCAGCTAGTAGGTATTCATGCATATTATTCTTTCTAAGTATTTTCGACTTCCCGTCTACTTCGCCTAGTTTTACGAGTCTTCTAACTATACCAGCAAATGTTTCAGCTACTTCCCTGGGTAGTCTTAGTTCAGATATCATGGGGTTTACATAGTCTCTGAGTATGTCTTGGAGCTCTTTATTCTCCATAGCTCTCATTCTAGAGTGTAGCTTTCTCAGCCTCTCTGCATCTGGGTTTCTCGCTGTCCCATATATTACTGATCCTATACCACCATTATGCATTCTCTTAGTAGTAGGTGCACCTACTCTACTCTTCTTAACTCTATCTTCTTCTGTGAAACTACGCCATTCTGGGCCATAGTCTATTGCTACATCTTCGAGAACAGTTGCACATTTCGTACAGACAGTCTTACCTTCACTTGTTATACGTGCATAGAGAGCTAGAGGGTGTTTACAGACAGGACATAAGTCTTTACTCAATACATAGTCCACCTCCACGTAACTATGATGTCAGATTGTTCTACTCTAGCCCCGCCGCCCAGATCTTCGAGTTTTCTTCTCTCTACGTCTCTTCCTAGGCTTCTTCGGGGGTTCTCTGAAGAATAGTGTATCTCCTGGTGGTATCTCTATTCCTCTCTTCTCAGGTTTTACTACTACGAAGGGTTTCTCTGTAGGACCTATAACGTCTAGAATTACTCCTACTCTTCTTGCATCTTCATCGTAGACAGGGAGGTTAAGTTTTGGTATTCTTTTTGGCTCTTCGACTGATACAACTATTAGACCGCTACTGGTCTTGTGCAGTACTCTGCCTAGTTTTCTCAACAATAAGAGAGCACCTATAGTATTACTTGGGGCGGCGGGGTTAATAGTACCACCTTCTATGGTATTACACACGGTGGTAGATTTTAAGGGTTTACACAAATAAGACCGCTAGTTCTTTTGGAGAATTGGCTTAGGCGAGGGGGTTGTTATAGTAGGAGTAAGTGTTATTGGTTGTGGGCCTGTAGGAGTACTCCTAGCTTCTGCGTTTACTGCTAGTGGAGTTCAAGCTAAGCTACTATGTCTATCTCGTGGAGAAGTTGTTAGAGAGCTAGGAAAAACTACTATAGATATTAGAGGTGATGGGTTTAATGCTTCTATTAAGTTAGACGTAGATATACTAGATCAGAGAGTATATGGAGATAGTATAGTAGTTGCTACGAGACTTAACTATCTTAGAGATGTCCTCGATAGTATACCTAGTAGTAGATATCTATACTTTGTACAGCCTTCTCCTGTAGTAGACGAGCTAGTAAGTAGTTATGGTATTAGAGAGTACGGATTTATTGCACTATATACCTGTACGAGATACGTAGCTCCCAGTATTGTAGAATATAGCTATGATGGTTCATCAGCTATAGTAGTTGGTAGTAAATACAGAGATACTATTGTAGACTCTCTGAAACGTTTCATTCAACTAGTATATGCTAGAAATAGTGATAAACTATTAGAGACTATATGGACCTACTCTGCAACAATTGCATCACTACATACAGTCTCTGCTATTCTAGGTGTCCCAGTTGCACATGTTTCTACTAATAGCTATGCATTTAGACTAGCAGAACATATCTATAACGAGGCAAAACTACTAGCTGAGAAAAACAATATATTACTCAGCAGTCTAGAAGAAGCATTTAAGCCAATGCTCAGAGTTAGAGGATGTATACCTAAGCTCCTAAGAGATATAGAGGAGAGAAAAGAAACAGAAATAGACTATATTAACGGCTACTTGCTGAAAGAGAGTCTAAGATACAGAGTAAATACACCATTCAACGAATCTATATATCTATTAGTAAAGAGTATAGAGCATAGTATGAGGATGTAGGAGAAGTGCCTAGTATTGGTTGGCGAGAAGTAAAAGCATTCTTAGAAGCTCTAGAACTAGGAGAAAAGATAAAACCATTCCAAGTAGCAAAACGTAGAGTATTTGCTAAGTATAAACTACTGGGCACTGGCTATGATAGACTTTTTACAGCACTAATGTACAAAATGGCTAGAATGCAGGGGATACTAGATAGGATCATAGAACAGTATACTAGGTATAGAGTAGATAGAATACCAGCAGCAGTTAGACAAGCGTCTAGACTAGCAGTATATCTCGCACAGTTCGACGAAATAGGAGATAGAGAACTAGCAGATATTATCATAAAACATACTACTAGGTACATAGAGTCTAGATTTAGAATAAGAGATGCAGAAACTATAGAAAAACTCTACAGAGAACTACAGAGAAACCCGTGGAAACCAGCTAGTAGAGAAGAAGAACTAGAACTAAAATACCTCCTACCTATGAAGCTAATTGAGTCGCTCGAA
>JALTYD010000270.1 GCA_027046525.1 Pyrodictiaceae archaeon | reverse complement strand
GTAGTATTATTGTGAGATACCACTGATATTCTGCAGGATATCTATTATTCGTGGATCTTTCCTCGATAACTCGCCTAGTACTAGTGAAACAAGCCCTACCATATACATTTGTACACTGAGTAGTAGTTGTGATAATTCGCGATCATCACTATGCGATGATACATATCCTACGAGAGTAGCTAGTGGAAATGCTGTGTATAGTGCTATTTCTTCTCTTCCGTAGCTATTATTTATAACTTGATCGACTAGAGATACTAGCTCTGTATGGAAGTCACTAATTAGGTAGACTAGTTTTGAGCCTATTTCAGATACTATACATTCTTCTTCGTTACACTTAATTATACCTAGTTCTTCGAGTGCTTCGAGCCCAATAGAGGGAAAACTACAGTTGTTAGTAATAGTTGATGTAAAGTTCTTAATACTACTACGTGAGGTTTTGTTAGCTGCAAGTGATCTTAGTATAGCAATGATACAGCTATATGGTGGAGATATGAGTGATAACACTTGTTTCTCTGCTTCTTCTACAACTTCTAGTGCTTTTCCTCTACTCTCTTCTATTCTCACCACCTCTAATCAGCTAGTCTACGTTTAGCTCTCGAAAATATACTACTAGGTGAAGCTACCATTACTCCAGCATAGTGTAGAGACCTATATACTCTTACAATCTTTATAAGTATTAGTAGAGTAGGATGAGATAGATCAACTTTGAGATCTATTTTACTAGCAATATAGTCTATTGCCTCTCTACTACCTAGTAGGTTGCCTGTTGTACGAGAATAGAGTTTTCCTTCTAGTTTTATAGCAAATTTATCATCTGCTGAAGCTTTCTCTTCCACTAGGCTCCACGTAGCTTCTGAGACATCTTCTAGATATGGAGATACTACTCTGTCTAGAGGTATTGCTCTAAGAACAACAGTATCTGGTGGTAGATTTTGAGAAAGCCTAGAAACAGCTTCAAAAGGGTTATCAACACTTAGAAGTAGTAGTGATACTGGTGAGTCGAAAACTGTCACTCTTTTTTCTAGAGCGTGTTCTATTTCTCTAAGTGCTCGTCTCATATTATGTAGTCCTGGTTCATGAGATACTATTAGGTTAAATAGTCTAGCCAACTATTCTCCAACTCCAAGACAAATCATCTACGAGGTAACTAATAAAGATAGTATCATCATAGAGTGCTTGTCTACTTATCTGTGTGTTAATATGTTTTATTTCACAAAAAGTATAATAACGTGTACTTATTAATCTGGTTTAACAGTAAGTACATTATGTATATACGTGTATTGTTCCATAGGCTGTTCCATAGGCATTTGGAGAGTGCATTGTAGTGGCTAAAGAATTCCTATCCCTCGTATTTTTCCTCCTGAGAGATAACAACTATGTAAAGATCCTCGTATATCTATCAAAGCAAGATAGTCCTTGCTCTCTTAGGAAGATAGCGCGAAATATAGGTCTTAATCATAAAAATACCTCTAGGTATCTAAATAGCTTAGTTGAGTTAGGGCTTATTGAAGTAGTCTACTCAGCATCTAATATGACTTTATACAGATTTTCTGACAAGTTTAAGACAAAAGAAATACTAGAGACTATCGAAAAATTTAGCTAGTAGGATCTAAGAATATACTATCTACTAAGTAGCTTTGGTATAACTTTCGTATAGACTAGGTA
>JALTYD010000269.1:5476-8353 GCA_027046525.1 Pyrodictiaceae archaeon | reverse complement strand
CTACTATTAGGCTTTTCATATTCATTACTATCATTCTACGAAGACGATCTCTGTACTTGTACTTGCCACTTTTATCTCTAAAATTACGAATAAAATCAGTAATTCTATCTTTTAAATCAATTAAGTCTTTCTTCTCCTCTAGTTCTTGTAGAGCTGTCATTTCTAACCTAATCCCTTCTATGAAGAATCTGATAACTGAAAATACCTAATTAAGCTAGTTGGCTTATAAACTCTAAGATTTCGATAAAACCTTCTTTTTCCAGAGTTCAACGACTCTGTAGAGCAGCTCCCAAAGTATTACTTCTTCTTGGGAGAGTTTAGATGAGAGCTCTGTTATTGTCGTAGGACTTCTAATAGCGTTTAAAAGCAGTAGTAGTCTACGATCAATTATATCATAGAGGTAGTGTTCTGCTTTTTTCTTTTCATCGATTAGTTGTGGTTCAGGAACCTCTCTTATCTTCTTATCGAGATTTTCTAGATAAGTTCTTACTTCTCGGTAGAAGAATTTAGGTAGCTGTTCTAACTCAGCAAGACTTCTCGTATTTATAGTTGAAAAGTGTACTCTACCTATATCTTTTAGCGCCAATGGCGTCTTTATTATATTAACAGCTTTATTCTCCTCGAGTACTTCTGCCAGCCAGTAAGGTATTTCTAACTCTGTGCCACGACGTAGTTCTAGCTCTACTCCGTCAATTAATACTTTCCCACTTTCTTTGACAACCATGACTCTAACGGGCTGGAGCATATACTCGAGCTCTAGGAGCTCTAGTAGAAAATATATCCTCTCTAGCTCTCTTACACCCTTATTATCATCACCCATGTAATGTCTCCTTCCTATACTTACAAGAGGGTATACCCTTATAGTTAATACTAGTCCATAGTTTAGTATCGGGGAATAAACTTGTCGAGTGAGTTAGCAGAACTTCTATGGGTGGAAAAATATAGACCTCGAAGTCTCGATGAGATTATAAATCAAGAAGATGTAGTTAATAGGCTTAAAAAATTCGTAGAAGAAAGAACAATGCCACACTTATTGTTTGCTGGCCCTCCTGGTACAGGTAAAACTACTGCTGCACACGCCTTAGCACACGACTTATTTGGTGAAGGATATAAACAGTACATGCTCGAACTGAATGCTAGTGATGAGAGAGGCATCGACACTATACGTACGAAAGTCAAAGAGTTTGCTAGAAGTAGGACAGCCCCCGACATACCTTTTAAGATAATACTCCTAGATGAAGCAGACAATATGACAGCTGATGCTCAGCAAGCTCTTAGAAGACTAATGGAACTCTATACAGCATCAACACGATTTATACTAATAGCGAACTTCCCCAGTAAAATAATAGAACCTATTCAATCAAGATGTGCTATTTTTAGATTCACGCCACTCGACAGAGAAGATGTTATAGGTAGACTTAAATGGATATGCGAGAGAGAAGGATGTGATTACACAGAAGAGGGACTCGAAGTTATATATAACATCAGTGAAGGTGATATGAGACGAGCTATAAATGTACTACAAGCATCTGCAGCACTAGGTACTGTAACTCCAGAAGCTGTATACAAGGTGGTAGGATTAGCTCATCCTCGAGAAGTCAGAGAAACAATAATGCTAGCACTAGAGGGAAAATTTACAGAAGCCCGTAGCAAATTAAGGCAGCTAATAGTCGAGTATGGATTAAGTGGTACTGATATAATAAAACAAATACACAAAGAAGTGTTCAGTGGTGAATTAAAGATTCCTGATGAATTAAGAGTACTCATCGCAGATTATACTGGCGAAATACAGTATAGACTCGTAGAAGGTGCTGATGATGAAATACAACTTAATGCCTTTATTGCATGGCTAGCAATGGTTGGACGTAAATTCAAAATGTCGAGTTCATGAAGCTCTGGTGGTGTAAAATTTGACTACACGTCTACCATGGATTATAAAGTATAGACCTAGGAGGGTAGCAGATGTTATCAACCAAGATCAAGCTAAGGAGAAATTTTTATCCTGGCTAAGGGAGTGGCTTAGGGGTAAGATCCCGAACAAAAAAGCAGCCCTGCTTTATGGCCCAGCAGGTATAGGTAAGACTAGCCTAGTAGAGGCAGCGGCACATGAGTATAAACTAGAATTAATCGAGATGAATGCTTCAGATTTTAGACGGAAAACTGATATCGAGCGTGTAGCAAAAGTAGCTGCAATGCAGACATCACTATGGGGTAGGAAGAGGATTATTCTTCTGGATGAAGTAGATGGGATCTCAGGGACAGCTGATAAAGGAGGACTAGAAGCTCTACTTGATCTAATTAACACAACAATTCATCCAGTTGTTCTGACAGCAAATGATCCATGGGATCCTAAACTTCGGGCCTTGAGAGAAAACTCGCTAGTTATAGGGTTTAATAGGTTGTCTGAAAGAGACATAATATCCGGTTTACGTAGAATATGCTCGCTGGAGAGAATAAGCTGTGATGATGAATCTCTTAGACTCATTGCTAAAAGAAGCGAAGGTGATCTTAGATCAGCAATAAACGATCTACAAGCGATAGCGGAAGGTTATGGTAGTGTTACTATCGAATATACTCAGAGAGTTATAACGAGTCGTGATAGAGAATACAGCCCATGGGAAATGCTCCGTAATCTATTTATGTCTAGGTATCTATGGCAGGCGAAGAGGGCTATAACTCACACAGATCTAGACTATGAAACTCTTCTAGAATGGATAAACGAGAATACTGCATACCAGTATAATGATGTGGAGGATATCTACAGAGCATATGAAGCTATTTCTCGTGCTGATATATATCTCGGACGTATTAAAAAGACGGGCTCTTGGGATCTTCTATCCTACTTCTATGATCTTCTAGGCCCAGGTCTTGTATCTG
>JALTYD010000269.1:0-5466 GCA_027046525.1 Pyrodictiaceae archaeon | reverse complement strand
CTCGTCGTAGAAGTAGATTTAGATGGGTAAAGTATCAATATCCACAAAAAATAGTACTTATGGCTAGAACTAAAGAGGTTAGAGAAATAAGAGATGCAATTGCTAGTATTTTCTCTCAAAGACTCCTAGTCTCGAAGAAGTTATTTAAATCAGATATACTCCCATTCTTATTCATAATATTTAGGCATAATCCTGAATATGCTGCAAAAATAGCGTACGCCTATAACCTCACTGATAATATGATACGCTATTTAGGTGGACCATCATATAATGAAATTAAGAGACATCTACTTAGTCTAGAGCGTAAAATAGCTCAACATAGTGAGAAGATAAGTGCAGATAAGGTTCATAGAAAAACTGAGAAAAAGTCTAGACAGACAACCTTGTTTTAGTATCAAATTTTATACTTCTTTCTTAAATTTCTTCACTACTCTTATTTCTTCGATCATTGTCTCAGGATACTGTCCACTATTATCTTTCTCGTATTTTTTCACAACATCCCATATAGTGACTAGTGCTACGGTGACAGCTGTTAATGCCTCCATTTCTACTCCTGTTTTCGCTATAGCTCTTACAAACGATCTACACCCAATATGCATCTCATCCTCGATACTACATTCTACGTCCACTTTTGTGATATTGATTGGGTGGCATAGTGGTAGGAGTTGTGGTGTTAGTTTTGCTGCCTGAATACCAGCAAGAGCAGCGATAGAGATAGGATCGCCTTTTTCTATCTGTTTATTTGCAATTGCGTCAATAGTTTCTTTCCTTAGTCTTATTCTACCATATGCTTCTGCCTCTCTGTATACTATATCTTTACCAGTAATGTCTACCATTGTAGGTTTCTTCATCATTATAATCACGCCATAGACTCTTCTTCCATTATTGTCGATATTATTTTTGCTAGAAGAAGTGTTCTTGGATTATCTAGCTTTAACGAAAACATTCTCGTTCTACCAAATCTTATTTCTTCCACATAGCCTGTGTCTACGAGGTATTTTAGGTGTTTCTCAACCTGCTTGTAGTGCATAGATGTCCTTTTTACTATTTGAGTTATGTTTAGTTGGCCTTCTTTTACAAGAGCCTTAAGTATCTTTATACGCCCTTTACTCCCCAGAATGTCTTCTATAGACATGATACTCACTCTTCTATCTATTTTTCTTTGACTTTCTCGACTATACTAAGTATGTATTTTTCTAAATCATCAAGAGGTCCAACACTAACTCCTACTAATGTACTCTTACCTCTGTATCCTTTCCGGGATACATATGCTTCTATTATACCTCGATTCTTTAGATCTTTGACATATTCGTATACTTGTGTATGTTTTCTTGGAGTTTCACCATACATACTGCATAATTCTCTATACTCTACTTCTACCTCGCCCATCCTCACATAAGGCTCTTTTATTCTTCGTAATGTTCTTACAATGGCGAGTAGTACTAGTAGTTCATGTAATGGTAAATATCTGATAACATCGCTAACAAGTATTGATATATTAGGAGATGTTTCACTAATAGCTCTTCTGACATGTTCTATTGTTACTTTAGGCGAGCCCTCATTTTCAGCTGCTGCTCCAGCTAGCAACAATATCTCAAGTGCAAGTCTCGCATTACCTGAGCCACCAGTATCAGCTCCTTCTTGTCTTGCTATATACTCTATAACTCCATCATCTATTGTATCTGGATAAAATGCTTCGTCTACTCTATACTTGAGGATTTCATAGAGGTCATCGTAAGAATATGGATTGAATTTTATAGTATTTTTAAGTAAATAACTTTCTGTGGCTGCATCAAGTCTGCTTATAGTTGTTAGTGATCTAGTTATAAAGATAAAACTTATTCTTTTCGTAGCATCAGGTTGTGCATCATAGGTTCTAATGAGAAAATATACTGCATCATTACCAGCAGCTTCGACAAAGTAGTCAAATTCGTCAAGAGTAAGCAGCAAATAGATGTTGTTCTTTTCCAGATATTTGAGTATCAATTCGTACATCTCATTAGAAGACAAACCTCTAGGTGGTATTGGAATATGCAGTTGACGTGAAACTTCCTGGAGGACATAGGAAAGCGATCTACCTCTATGGCAATTGACATGGACGTATTCAAGATTTACTCCTCTCTGCCTAGCTAGTATTTTTATATCAGTACCAAATCTCTTTGCAGTAGCTGTTTTTCCGACTCCAACTCCGCCTGTTATTAATACGCGTTGCGAAATTTGTCCTGGCTCGAGTACTAGTGTTTTAAAGAATGATGCTAACTTCTTAAGTTCATCTTCTCTGCGAGGTAGATATGAGGGGACGTATTCTGGATAAAGCTTCTCTTTGCTCTTAAAGATACTCGGCTGATCGATGACACTTTTGATTATATTCCATGTTGAAGGCATAGTTTCGGTAAACCTCTATGTTGTAATGTGTAAGTATTATTATTTATTTTAGATTCTTTGTCTTAATGCAGATCTTCTCCAAAAAGAAAGTCTATCAGAACCTTTTTTCATCACTGAAACTACTATACCGTATCTACTATCTTCAATTTTAACAACATATCTAGCTTGTCTTGCTGGTCTTATGTTGAAATTAATAGCTAGAATTCTATTTACTTCTTTTATTGCTTTCTTCTCGCTCAACGTTATGTGATATTTTCTTGGTTTAATTTCTACATATATATCTGAGGCTCTTATATTATCTAAACTTAGCCTCCTCTCTATAAGACTAGCTATAGCTTCTATATCGTCTATGCTACGTATATGCATAGTAGCTATAGCTTCTACAGGAACTACTCGTTCGAGACTAGAAAGAGGCTCATCTACAACTAGCCTAAATACAGTCCAGGGATCAATACATCTACTAAAGACATACAGTAAGGGATACATATCATCTATTATCACTCTAACTTCTGGATCTCTTACGTAAAGTGTATCACCTAGTTCGAGTAGAGCTCTATTTATTCTACGTGGCGTAGTAGTTGCTATTAGGACCAAATCAACTACTCTATGATGTGTCTCCATTGTAATCATCGAGTTACCAATTATAATAACTTGATGAAAGGTATACATATTGCTTGTATGCAAGAGCACCAGGATAGAGTGTATCTTCTTCTTCCTCTATACGTAATAGTTCATTATATTTAGCTACTCGTTCTCCACGTGCTGGTGCTCCTGCTTTAATAAATCCAGCTCTAAGAGCTACAGCTATGTGTGATATAGCATTATCTTCTGTTTCTCCACTTCTATGGCTAACAATTATCTTCATCCCAACTCTATGCGCACTTCTCGCAAAATCTATAGCCTCTGTAATTGTACCTACTTGGTTGATTTTCAGTATGGCTGCATTAGTTGAATTAGACTCAATGCCTTGAATAAGCCGGATTACGTTCGATGCATAAAGATCATCACCAATTACTAATACTCTTGAACCGACTCTATTCGTAAACTCTGCAAAAGCTCTATAATCGTCTTCCTCGAAGGGGTCTTCAATACTACGGATATTAAACTCGTCTATTAAACTATAGTAATATTCTAGAAGTTCATTACTATCGTAAAACCTATCGTCAACACGATATACTTTCTGATCTTTATCAAATAACTGGGATGCTGCAACATCTAAGCCTATATAAACATCACTTTCACTATATCCAGCCACCTTTATAGCTCTATCGAGAATATGTAATGCTTCAACATTTTCTCTCAATGGTGGTGCAAATCCCCCCTCATCACCTACATTTATTGCACTTTTACCATATTTTTCTATGAGGATATCTCTCAAACAATAATAGACTTCTACACCAATTTTTACTGCTTCAGAGAAAGAATCTGCTCCTACAGGAGCTATTAGAAATTCTTGAAATGATAATTCATTCCCAGCGTGTACACCGCCATTAATAACATTCATTAGTGGTACCGGAAGAACTATAGTTCCTCCTGCTCCTCCTAGATATTTATAAAGCGGTAGACCAAGTGTATTAGCAGCAGCTTTTGCAACAGCTATAGATGTAGCAGTAGTAGCATTAGTACCAAGTCTCGATTTATTAGGTGTACCATCCAATGTACATATTTTTCTATCTACTAATGTTTGCTTACGTGAGTCAAGACCTGTTATTGCTGGTGCTATTATCTTGTTTACATTCGAAATAGCTCTAGTTACATCGAAACCTCTAAAAGCTCTACTCCTATCACGTAAATCTATAGCTTCGTATGAACTCTTTGAGGCTCCTGAAGGGGCAATAGCTCTACCTACTATACCAGCTTCTGTTATAACATCAACTTCTACTGTTGGCTTTCCCCTAGAATCTAATACTCTTCTTGCGGCGACTTTAGAGATAAGAAACTTATTATTAGTTGTCATCATCAATTATTACCCTCCATAATGTAGTATGAAGAGTGGGTAAGCTATATATGCGAATACTAATAATTGGTGCTGGAAGATTAGGCTCTATACTCGCAAAGAATCTATCTGAAAGAGGACACGAAATAATAGTCGTTGATAAAAATGAAGAGCGAGTAAAAAAACTAACCGAAGAAGTTGATGTCGCAGGATATGTAAGAGATGCAACTGATCCTACTCTATATGATGAGCTAAGTCTACCAAGTATAGATGTCATAGTAGCTGCAACAGATAGAGATGAAGTAAACTTATTTACAGCTATTATTTCTCGCGAGTATGGTGTTCCACGTATAATCGCTAAAGTAAGAGATCCCCGAATAGCAAGTATACTGCAACGAATAGGCTTGACAGAATACGTAGTAGTTGAACCTAATATTATAAGTTCTATCATTGAAGCAGTAATCGAAGGTAAGTACAGCGTAGTAGAATTACTTCCTATATATGTAGGAGGATTTAGACTAGTTACAATAACTATAGCTGAAGGTAGTGATGCAGAAGGACATCTACTAGATGATGTAAAATATCCTAGAGAAGGTGTAAAAATACTAACAGTATTTGATGGAAAGAAATTTCACGATCCTGGAGAAGTTATTAGACTTGAAGCAGGACACCAAATAATAGCTATCGTAAGAGATGATTTAATTGAAGAATTCCTAGAAGCTTTTAGATAAAGTTTCTTCGTGGTGTATTTAGATGGATAATCAATTCACTACAAATATAACAATAGGAATCACTGGTTTACTACAACGTGTTAAAGCCTTCTTAATAGGACCAGAGACAATAACAGCTCTCATTACTTCTGCTATCATCATCGTTTCTCTCTATATTATATTAAAGATTGTTAAAAATATACTCTATAGAGCCCTAAAAGAAGATAGACCATATGCAGAACAACTATACAAGATAATTGCATATTCCTCATACATAGTAATATTTATTGTAATAATTTCTCTATTTGCAAGAGTATATGAACCTCTCTATATAGCAATAATAGTAATAGCTGCAGTTCTTTTATCTAATTGGAGACTTATTGCTGATATTACATCTTACTACATACTTCAAGCTCATAGACGTCTATACCGAGT
>JALTYD010000268.1 GCA_027046525.1 Pyrodictiaceae archaeon | reverse complement strand
ATACATAATAATAACGGTGGATGAGTATTGCAGAAACATATACTAATTCTACTCCTATTATCTCCTATATTACTAGCGGCTATATTCTCATCAGTACTAGCTAGTAGTAACGAAGAACACGAAGAACTAGAGTATAGATATATACATCGAGAACATACTGTTGTAGATCATACAGAGTATTTCTTAGAGGAGAATATTACTAGATATGAAGGCTCTAAGACATGTATAAAATGTCATAGAGAAGAAGTAGTCGAGGTATTTAAATCAGCACACTACCAGATGGCTGCTCTACAGAGAGATATTGAAGGTTATAGAGAGATACTCTATGGTGGTAGATATACATACAATGGTTTCTGCGGAGCTATCTTCTGGAGAGATACTCCAATAAACTGGATAGGTAAAGTATCTCTGAAAATAGCACCACCAGGTAGAGAAGAACTAGTAGGTAAGAAAGTATCACTTACAGGGTGTAGTATGTGTCATGGAGTTTCAATGGGATTACCACCATCACCTGAGCCTACAGAAGAACAACTAGGAAATATAGACTGTTTAGCATGCCACGCTGACCCCAGCGTATATACTGCAGGTCCTGCTGGGATTATAAAAAACAAGTATAAATTCCCTGAAAAAGTCAATGGAAAACTAGTATATGTAGTTCAATACGATAGAGTACCAATCGATAAAATCGCAAAATCTATTCTACGAGTACCTAAGAAAGAATCATGCTTAGCTTGTCATGCATTTAGCGGTGGTGGAGCTCATCTAAAAAGACCTAATATAAGTCCAGACATGATAGGTAATGTTAGCGAAGAATTTGATGTACACCTAGCTAGAGGTCTTAGCTGTGTAGACTGCCACATAGTAGAAGATCACCGTTTCCCTACACTCTCTGCTGATACTTGGTTTAGAGAAGGAGATCTAGATCTAGCACCACGCTGTGAATCTTGCCATACGAGTAAGCCGCATGAGGGCTTCGAGGGATGGTTTCTGAATAAATTCCACGGTAGAGTAGCATGTCAGACATGTCATATACCATTAATTGCACATGGTAAATACCCTACAGCTACTATAAGAGACTGGAGTACAACTACATTCGTAGAAGCAAAATCTCTGTGGAAATTCTCAATACCTAGTAGTAGAGGAGAAACAGATAAGTGGTACCTAGAAGGCAATATTACGCCTATCTATGCATGGTATAATGGGAAGAGACAAGTATATGTATATCCAACACCAGTAGAACCATTAAAAGACCATGAACTAGACTTTAAACCAGCTAATGGTGTATCTCTAGGTGTTGTATTCTATGTCAAACCTCTAGGAGATAAAGACGATACAAATTCTAAGATATACCCATTTAAACTCCACCGCTCAGCTATGCCATTCTCTAGAATAAATAAGACATTTGTCCCCATGAAGGTTGGAATAGCATTTGCAACTGGAAATGCAACTCTAGCTACTATGAAGGGATCAGAAATAGCAGGCATAGTATGGAATAAAGGAGATTATGCTATATTAGTGAGATATATGCAGGTAAATCATGGAGTACAACCAGCTGAGAAAGCTCTAAGTTGTTTCGATTGCCATGGAGTAACAACTAAGAGGCTAGACTGGGAGGTATTAGGCTATGGAGTATATCCTAAAATAGCATTTACACTAGTAGTATCACTAGTAGTACTAGTTGTAGTAG
>JALTYD010000267.1 GCA_027046525.1 Pyrodictiaceae archaeon | reverse complement strand
CCTAGAAGCCGTTTTCTCCTAGTTAGATGCCCCAATTGTGGTAATGAACAAACAGTTTTCAGTCATGCAACATTCCCGATTCGTTGTGTAGTATGTGGTATACAGTTAGTGGAACCTCGTGGTGGGAAAGCAAAGATACTGGGACAAATTATTAGAGTTCTCGGCTAGCAAACTACTTATAGAAATAATTAATTTAATTTAGTTAAAGCAAGACTACAATGTCTGGGTGTCTAGATGATTATAAGAAAAGAACTCCCAGAAGTAGGAGAGTTAGTAGTAGCTACAGTGAGAGAAGTATACGACTATGGTGCTTATCTTAACCTAGACGACTATGGTGGCCTAGAAGCCTATCTTCCATGGAGTGAAGTAACATCGCGCTGGGTCAGAAGTATACATGATGTCGTGAAACCTGGTCATAAGATCGTCGTAAAAGTCATCCGAGTAAATAGAAAGAGAAGACAGGTAGATGTATCACTAAAGCGTGTAACCGATAGTGAAAGAAAACGTAAAATGATAGAATGGAAAAGACTCCACAAAGCTTACAAGATACTAGAAATAGTAGCTCAAAAAATCGGTGTATCGTTCGATAAAATATACAGCGATGTAGGTAAGAGAATAGAAAAAGAATACGGAGAGCTAATGACTGGTTTAGAAGAAATAGCTATTCGTGGAGAAGAAGTGCTTAAGGAATTACAGATCCCAGAAAATTACCACAATACGCTATTAAACGAAATTAAAAGACATGTAGAAGTAAAACGGGTAAAAATATCAGGTATCTTAATGCTACGATCTAGACATGGTGATGGGATAAAGAGGATAATAGAGATACTTAGATCTATGGAACACACAGCAAATAAATTTAGTGAACATAATGTAAGACTAAATATATACCTAGTAGGCTCACCTCGATACAGAATTGAAATCGAAGGTTATGATTACAGATCACTAGAGAATGTACTAGAAGAAGTACTAACACATGGAAGGAAACTATCGGAAAAACTCGGTGTAGAGTTTGCATTCAATAGAGAAAAACGCTGAGTGGTTAAATAGATGATGCTTTAACGTGATAAAAAATGAAATGGCTATTAAGGATCTGTAAAAAATGTAGAAAGTATACATTGAGTAAGCTACAATGTCCCTACTGTGGTGGGGAACTAGCTATACCCCATCCACCGAGATTCTCGCCAGAAGATCGCTACGTGTATTATAGGTATAAATTGAAGAAAGAAGTAGGAATTCTCTAGACTATTCTCACCATGGAACTGATTTTAACCCCAGTTTGTACGCAGCTATATTTGTTACTCTATGCAAGATGAATATAATTGGAATGAATACGATTATAATATAAGTATTTAATCGATAGCCAAAAACCCAAAGCAATAATAAACTACCTACATAGAAATCTAGCTGATCAAGTAATGGAGCTTTTCCTCCACGTGGTATCCCTAACCGTCTCTTGATAAAAGCACCTACTAAGTCGCCAAGAAGTGCCCCGATAGATGACAAGAATCCAGCAACCAGGATATTCCAGTTGCATGTAACTGTGTATAGGAGGAGAGTAAATACATAACCATTAATAAGTCCGATAAATAAACCTTCAATAGTCTTGCCTTTTCCTAGGATTGGTTTGTTGTCTATGAATTTAAAGCCTCCATCTATTGGTACTCCTTTGTGTTTAAGCAGCACTGGTGAGG
>JALTYD010000266.1:6741-8478 GCA_027046525.1 Pyrodictiaceae archaeon | reverse complement strand
AACAATGTACTAGAAGTAGATTTTGTCAAAGAGATAGGCTATGATCTATTTGAGAAATGGAAGGGTGCTGGTTGGAGCTATAGTCCTACTGGTGGTGTTGGGTTCTTCGATGATCCTCTACGTGGACATAAAGGCTTAGTATCTCTAATAGATGAAGCTGAGCCTTTTAGGAGGTTTATTACTGGTGAGTGTAGCCTAGGAGTTGGCGAGATAAGAGCTGATTGTCGCCCAGCAGTTGCTGTTCCTGGATGTCCAGCTAATGGTAATGCACAGTTGAGAGTACTTGCTAATTTAGTACTCTGGGCTAAGGGTCTTCTACCACTACCTGAGCTCGATGAGTACTGGAGGCCTAGGTATATATTTGGGCCTACTGTACACGAACAATGTCCACGTGCAGCATGGTATGCTGCTGGAGATTTTAGGAAATATCCAGGCGAGAATAACGAGAAGTGTCTCTATGCTGTAGGATGTAAAGGACCTAGAAGCAACTGTCCATGGAATAAAGTTGGGTGGATTAATGGTGTAGGTGGTCCGACTAGGACTGGAGCTGTATGTATTGGGTGTACTATGCCTGGTTTTACTGATAGCTGGGAGCCATTCTACGACAAACTACCCTATGTTGGTGCATCTGTAGAAGAGCTAGAGAAGTATCTTGCTACTGGTACAGTAGCTATGGTTGCTGCTGGTCTAGCTGCTGGTGTTTGGGCTTATAAGAGGAGTCGTGGAGGTAGTGAGAAGAGTGAAGCATAGATCTCGTCTGTACCTAGTTGTTGGCTTAGTAGCTACTCTTATACTTCTAGGACTAGCATGGACTACTGTCTACTATTTTGCATTTAAACCACTACTAGAAATCGATATACCTATGCTAGGAGTAATATTCGGAGAAGTAGATCTTACTAGTACTCTGTGGTGGAGGAGTTTTATACACTTCCTCTACGATGTAGTTATAGTTGTCGTTGTAGCTTATATAAGCATACAGACACTAGCAATATTCTCGTTCTACGCTAGAGAACCTGGTAAGTACAGAGCTATGCAGGAAACTATTCTTAAGTACTCATGGTGGCAGAGAATACAGCATCATCTCCTCGTTATTGGATTTGCTCTAGCAGCATTTACAGGGATAGTAATGTATCAAAACAATAACCCCTACTGGAAGACATTATTCCCACTGAGTAGAGATACACTAATAATTCTACATATCATTGGAGGAGTACTAATGGGTGCTATAGCGCTCCTCCACTTAGTTTTCTATGCTACACAGTTCTTCCTAGTCGTTAAAGCTGGTGTACCAGTTAGAGAGGTATTTCCAGTAACACGTGTACTATCGTTTAGTGGGTGGAAGACAGCAGCAATAGATAATCTACTATACCTAGTGGGGCTGAAGAAGAGAGGTAGTAAGCCGCCAGCACATAAATATGCACATGAATCAGCACTAGAGTACTGGATGACTTTTGCTGGAGTAGCTATCATAGGTGTTACTGGTATTATTATGGCTCTCTATGGCCCGAGAGTATTAGATGGTGTTGTATGGGTTATTCACTTCAAAGAAGCAGTACTAGCTATAAGTGCACTACTTGCTGGACACCTCGCGTCTGTACATTTCAATCCCGCAATAGCTCCTCTAGATTCATCTATTTTCACGGGGAGAGTTCCTCTTGAACGTATACGAGAAGAGAATATTCTCTGGTATGAAGAACTCGTAAAGAAGAAAGAAGGTGGTGGTAGTGGCTCGTAGAG
>JALTYD010000266.1:2481-6731 GCA_027046525.1 Pyrodictiaceae archaeon | reverse complement strand
AGTCGATACAGCAACTAAGAAGACTATCCCAGAGAGTGTTAGAAGTTTTGTTACTATGTTTAGAGGTTTTGAGATCTTCTGCCTAGGTAGGCCTCCAGAAGATCTACCACATATAACTAGTAGAATATGTGGAGTATGTGGTTCTAGCCATGTTAATGCTGATGTACTAGCTGTTGATATGGCTTATGGAGTATCACCTCTGAGGATGGGTACTACTCTTAGAAATCTAGCATTTGCTATGACAGACCATATATATGACCACTCTATTATACTCAATATGCTAGAAGGACCAGACTATAGTGCAGCAATAGTATCTAAACTTACACCAAGTGTATACGAAGAAGCTAAGAAGACGAGAGCAGAATATAGAGATATACATGGATTTACTACTATTGCTGATATAATGGATGCTCTTAATCCAATAGCTGGTAAGATGTGGCAGCTAGCTGCTAAGCTACAGCGATATGCTAGAGAAGCAGGTGTACTAATCTATGGTAGACATAGTCATCCATCAACACTAATACCTGGAGGTATAATGACTGATCTTAGTAATGCAGAATATCTACTCATAGGCTATACTTTTAGACTAGTAAAACTAACTGCGTGGGCGAAATTCAACTACTATGTATGGGAGGATCTACTCAGATTCTACGAAGGAATAGGTTATGCAGATAATGGACTAACATATGATCCACCGAATGTTATGAGTGTAGGTATATTCAATGACCCAGAAGAATACGAAACAGTTGGAGATCATGTAGAGTGGGAAGACTTCTACAAGAATATAGATAGAGCTGCTAGAGCTAGAATGATACCTCCAGGACTAGTACTAGGTGGAGAACTAGTAACTAATAGCTATACAGAGATAAGTGTTTCTACGATGGAGCACGTAGAGAGATCATTCTATCTAGAATGGGCAGATAAAGTAAGAAAACAAGAATGGTATGTAGAAGAAGATCCTCTCGGTAATAAGCTATTATGGGGTCATCAAGACCCTGTCTACCACCCATGGAATAAACTAACAGTACCAAAACCTGGAGCTAGAGACTGGGCTAGTAAATATACATGGGCAGCACATGTAAGAGTAGTATGGAAAGATGGTAGAATAACACCAGTAGAAGTAGGACCATATGCTAGGATGCTCATAACATCTATGCAGAAGACAGACTTTGGGCCAGGGAATGGTACACTAAAAGTTACACTACCGAGAGCATGTACAGACGAAGTACCACAGACAGTCTGTGATGAAGCAACATTCGAGTGGAAAGTACCTAGGAGGAGTACAACTATCTATAGACTATGGGCACGTGCTTTCAACCTCCTAGTGGATGTAGCTATAGCGTGGAAGAATGTACTAATTGCACTAGAGCTTGTAAAAGCAGGTAAAGTAGCAACATCTAGGCCTTGGAGAGCACCAGATCGTATAACTAAAGGTATAGGTTTCACAGAAGCACCACGAGGAGCAGTAAGACACTGGCTGACCCAGAAGAGTAGAAAGACACTAAATCTACAGATACACGCACCTACTACAGTAAATGTTAGTCCACAAGACAGATGGGGTATGAGTCCCTTCGAGCAGAGTGCAGCAAACACCTGGGTTACAGAAGAAGTAGACCCAAATAAGTGGGAAGGACTAGACTATATGAGATCTATAAGGAGCTTCGATCCATGCCTAGCATGTGCAGTACATGTACAAGTAGTAGATAGTGGTAAGAAGCTAAAACACATAAAGAAGATACTAAGAACAATAGGTAACTGTCCAGTCTAGTCTATAAACTATTCTTTTTTCCCCTCTCTATACTCTCCTATACTCTTCTCTCTACTACTTATAAGCTCTTATAACTACTACTAAGCTAGATAATAGATACAAGAGCTGAGCTACTAATCTACCAAATTTCATCTCGTCAGAATAACCAGCGAGAACAGATAGTAGTGATCCAATCCAGCCCTCATTACTCAAGAAGTGGAACTCAGGTAGATCTAGATCGTAGACTTGGACTAGTAGAATACCAGTATATCCTCTATCTCTAGCCCATTCTAGTAGTTCATGTACACTATATCCTACTAGTCCAGAAGCTATAAACACTAATAGTAGCGATGTATAGTAGAAGAACAACCTAAGACTAATCTTCCTACCAGCTACGTAGAAGATATAAGCTAGAGCTATTGCTGAGATAGCTCCAGCTAGTACACCAGTAGCTACTAGGACAGGGTTTCTCGAGAGGAATGGAGCAACTAGTAGTACTGTCTCGATAGCTTCTCTAGATACTATTATTAGTGTAAAATAAGCTACACCTATAGCAGATGATATTATAGTTATATGTTTCTTTATATTCTCTGCTATAGTTGGACCAACTCTAGCCATCCAGTATATAATTGTTGTTATGAAGATAGCAGCAATAATAGCAAATACTGCTTCTAGTAGTTCTTTGGATGGAAAATATCCATATATACTCCATAGTAGACCTCCAGTAAATAACCCTATGATAACCGATAGAGCTGTAGAAAGATATACATATCTTGTTAGATCACGTTTACCTATCTTCTGTAGAGTAGTAATAACTATCGATAATAGTATAGATGCTTCAAATACTTCTCTTAGTGCTATAATACTAGAATATACTAGTTCCTGAATAAGACTACCCTAGTCTGTAGAGAACAGATATAAGTATTTAACATATGTTAAAATTGTAATAGAAGCTATTTCTAGAAGCTCTAGCTAGCGGAAATACTATACTAGTTTAATAACATAGAATACACTATAACTACACGAATACTACAGAAATATAATCTAGGTGGTCTAGAGTGGTAGAAATAGAGAATCTCATAAAAAAACTACGAGAGATAGTTCCACTAAATGTTATAGAGAGATTCTTGTCGGGGATCCAGAAAGCAATAGAGAAGAAAGGAGATCTATCACTAGCCTACCACGAAGTATCTAAACTAGACTTCAACTACTATGGTATAGATCTCCCATACTCTAGGCCTAGCCAGTTCTGGAAAGAATATAGAGGAGAATGTATAGAGCTACCGAAACCACCCGAGAAATCTGGAGTAGATGTATTCGAAGCTATAAAAGCTAGGAGGAGTAGGAGAGAATATACTACTAAGTCATTAACGCTAGAACAAGTATCAGCAATACTCTACTATACAATTGGAGTAACTGGGAGAGCATGGTGGGGCGGGCCTAAGAGAGCATATCCTAGTGCTGGAGGACTACAACCAGTAGAAGCATATCTCTATGCTGATAGAGTAGAGGGTCTAGAGAGAGGATTATATCATTATCATCCAGGTAGACACTGTCTCGAAGTAGTAAAACTAGGAGACTACTCGAGAGAGCTTATGAGAGCATCTCTAGATCAAGAACATGTCGGAGAAGCACCAGTAGTTCTAGTACTAACAGCAGTCTATTCGAGAACTGCATCTAAGTATGGACTTAGAAGCTACCGCTATATACACTGGGATAGTGGTTTTGCAGGCCAGAATGTCTACCTAGTTGTAGAAGCACTAGGACTAGCTACTGTAACTGTAGGAGCATTTTATGACGATGAAGTATGTAGAGTTATAGAGATAGATTGTCTAGAAGAACTACCAATGCTGATATTCCCGATAGGGTATAGAAAATAGGAGCGGGGATCCGGCTGCTCTCTGTAATTTTTACTCTCTAGTATTACTATCTAGGTCTATACTATTTTCTACGAGTCGAGGATAGGGGTAGAAAGTTTTCTACATTTCTTCTCCTAGTCCTGGTATTCTAACTCTATTATATACGAACTCTGCTATTTTAAGCGATGCATATAGCCATACGAAGTAGAGGATAGCTATTACTGTGTATACTTCTAGTGGCTTGAATGTTAGTGCTGATACTGTCATTGCTGCTGATGTTAGTTCTCCTACACCTATTATTAGTAGTGCTGATGTACTCTTGCCGAGTGCTACAAGCTCGTTCGTCCAAGCAGGTATAACTATTCTGTATGCTTGTGGTAGGACTATATGTCTGAGTATTTGTAGTTTTGTTAGACCTAGTGCTTGAGCAGCAATTATCTGGTCTTTAGGAACACCTTCTATAGCTCCTTTAATATAGCCTTTCTGGTAGGCACCACTATTTAGTATTAGTGTAACTGCTCCTGCTGTATAAGCACTCCATTTTACTCCTGTTAGTACTGGTACTCCATAGTAGAAGAAGAGGAGTTGTACTATTAGAGGACTACCTCTGAAGAACTCTACGTATGAGTTGACTATTATTCTTG
>JALTYD010000266.1:0-2471 GCA_027046525.1 Pyrodictiaceae archaeon | reverse complement strand
GCTAGTAGAGAGCCTAGTACAAATCCTCCTGCTAGCCCTATTGTTGTCATCTCTATTGTTATAAGAAATCCTCTTAGTATAAATAATGCCCATTCTTCTAGGAATTCTAGGCCTAGTACCATTCTCTCCCTACACCTCTCCTAGTAGTCTCTTGAGAAATACTCTAGCTCTGGGCGTCTTGGGGTTCTTTATCATTTCTTCTGGCTCGTTACATTCTTGTATAACACCGTCGGAGATGAAGCATATCTCGTCTGCTACTTCGCGTGCGAATGGTATCTCGTGTGTTACTACTAGCATTGTTATACCCTTTCTAGCGAGCTCCTCCATGACTTCTATTACTTCCCATGTGAGCTCTATGTCTAGATTTGCTGTTGGCTCATCTAGTAGGAGTATATCTGGGTTCATTGCAAGTGCTCTAGCAATAGCTACTCTCTGCTGCTGCCCGCCGCTTAGCTGTGCTGGGTAGTAGTCTGCGAACTCTTCTAGGTGTACTAGTTTTAGCATCTCCCATGCTCTCTTCTCTGCTTCTCTATCACTCATTCCTAGGACTAGTCTAGGGCCTAGCTTGATATTCTCTAGTGCTGTTAAGTGTCTAAATAAGCTCGGTTGCTGGAACACGAAGCCTATCTTAGATCTTATTTTTGCAAGATCTAGTCCTTCTCCGTAGACATCTCTCCCTCTAAATAGTACTCTTCCACGAGTAGGTGGTTCTAAGAAGCCGAGTATTCTTAGTAGTGTTGATTTACCAGAACCACTAGGGCCTATAATTACTTTCGTCTGGCCTCTCCTAATATCTATATCTACTCCTCTTAGTACTTCTAGCTCGCCGTATATCTTCCATATACCTTGTCCTTCTAGTATAGTCTCTGAACTCATATCTGCTGCCCCTCATAGAGCGTATTTCTTCTTGAGCTTAGAGCCTAGTTTATCTAGATAGTTTGCTATTGGGAATGTAAGCATTATATAGAGCATAGCTGCTAGAATATAAGGAGCTACAAACTCTCTATAAGCTGCTCTGAGTATATCAGCATACTTAGTTATATCTAGTACACCTAGTATGAAAGCATAAGCAGAGTCTTTGATTAATAGAGCTATTTCACTACCTAGCCCAGGTAGAGCTACTATAAATGCTTGTGGTAGTACAACGTATCTAAGAATCTGTGTATCTGTTAGTCCTAGAGCTCTAGCTGCTAGTAGCTGATCTCTAGGTATACTATTGATAGCTGCTCTAAATATCTGTGACTGGTATGCTCCACTCCTAAGACCAAGTGCAAATACTGAGCTAAAATAAGCACTCTTAAAGAATGGTATAAACTGGCCGAAGCCGAAGTGGAAGAGGAGCATAAATACTAGTACTGGTACTCCTAGGAAGAGCTTAACATATGCATCTCCGAGGAGAGCAGCTGGCTTAGGTGCATATAGTCTAATAAATGCAAGAAGTATACCTAGGAGGAAACCTATACCAAAAGAGAGAAAAGATATAGAGATTGTAGCAGTTATACCTTGGAGGATAAAAAATAAGTCGGAGACTATACTCATAGTATCCTCCTTGTCCTAGTACTTCTCATAGACCTAGTAGTTCTGTACTAGGGTGGTGTTGTAACATTCCATTTCTCTTTAATAGCTGCTAGCTCTCCATTAGCTATCATTTCAGCTAGTACACCATCTATCTTAGCTACTAGATCTGCTGCATCTTTACTAGCTACAAAAGCTACTGGCCAATAAGGCCTACCATATACTACTACTAGTTTAACAGGCTCTGTTGATATCCACCAAGTAGTTACTGGTGTTTCAGCATATACAGCATCGATTCTCCCAGCTTTTAGATCTTCTAGAGCAGCTCCAAAGTCTTTATACTCTTTTACTTGATCTCTACTAATTACTCCTTTCTTTACTAGGTCTAGTAGTTCATCTAGTTGCGTTGTACCACTACCAGTTCCTACTACTAGATTATACTTAGCTATATCTTCTAGTTTCTCCAGCCTAGATATACCTAGTTCTTTTGCACGATCTTCTCTCATAATAAGCTGTACTTCTGTTACATCATGGTATATTGTAAATAGTACTTCTTCAGTCCTCTTAGGTGTTATCGAGAAACCACTAACGCCGAGATCTACTTCTCCAGTTTTAACAGCTGCTATAATTGCATCGAAACTCATTGGTTTCCATTCTACTCTAATACCTAGTTTCTCTGCAATTCTATTCATTAACTCGACTTCATAACCGATTATTTCTTTTGTCTGTGGATCAATATACTCGAATGGTGGCCAGTCAGGAGATGTAGCTACAACAATATAGCCACGTGCTTTTATCTCCTCCCATTTACTAGGTTTCTCTTCTGGGGGATTCAGTACTGGGTATAGGAAGTAGCCAATAGCAAATAGTACTACTGCAACTACTACTAGAGATAAAGCAAATACTTTTGTTGAAACCATATCTAGCACCCTTTATCAAAATCTACTCTACTCACC
>JALTYD010000265.1 GCA_027046525.1 Pyrodictiaceae archaeon | reverse complement strand
ATTCTATCCATATGACTAATAATTACACAACTTCTTCAATAAATCCCTGTGCTGTGTCTTAATGTATTGCTTACTTTTACTCCATGTAACCTATCAGTAATAACGTTATTTACGCTTAGCACTCTTCCATTGATTCTCACTCTTTATCTAGTACTTGAGTAGGTATGGACTGATGTAATAGGTTCTATACTGAATAATACTCCAGCTATAGCGACCATGATCAGTACTTTCATTATAGGCAAAAATCTCGCAGAACTAAATGTGCTCTATTCGATATTATTCCTATAGGAATACCACACCTCATATATACGCTGTGCTGATTTCTAGCAAGAAAAGCCCTATTAATAATGACAGTCACTACAATAGACGATAGAAAAAGCGTATTATCGTGGTGGGCTCGCTGGAATTCGTGGACCTGTGATCTTCAGCTCCGAAGACCGGAGAAATATAAATGGTGTTTTCAGCAGGAACCATAGACTGGAAACAAACTTCGAAAATGATTATCCGTCGAGATATCATTGATGATAATCTGGAAACAAAGCTCTTGGTTGGGAAAGGCTAATTGCTCTGAGGCACATAGAGTACATGTGGTGACTAGAGCTTGTCCAAAGTAATTAAGGTTAGGTATAGAGGTGGCGTGTTAGTACCTGAGAAACCACTTGACCTAGAGGAGGGTAGAGAGCTCCTTGTTAAAATAATTGACGTAGAGGAGAAAAAGAGAATACTAGAGAAGTATCGAGGTGTTCTAGGCTACGCAAAACCGGAGCTTGTAGAGGAGGCCATCGAGGAGGCCGAACATCTTTGATATACGTCGACGCCAATGCCATAGTATATCTGCTCCACGACGTAAAACCAAAGTCAGACCTAGTAATCGACACCTTGTCTCGAAGCGACCAGGTCTACACTAGTCTCAGGACAATAGAAGAGACTTCATACATCCTAATTAGGATATACCTAGGTAAACATTACGGAGTCAAGGATATACATAAAATCCGAGAAATAATAAACCAGCAAGGCCTAGGCTTTATCAAAAACGAGCTTAAAGCAATGCGAGGTCTATTATCCGATACAATATTATAGTTCTACAAGACAGAGCAGAAGTAAATGAAATCCACGATACAATGATAAAATACAACCTATTACCAGGAGACGCTATCATAGCTTTAACTTGCAAGCACTACGGTATTGACACAATCCTCACATTCGATAGAGACTTTAAGCGTATACCGTGGCTCGAAGTAATTCCCTAGCTCATCAAGATTATCAGCCATGATTATCCTTAGTGAAAGAGAGCAAACACTATTTCAGCGGCTGAACTCTAAGTTGAAACTTTTCTTTTCCATAAAAGGAAGACCTTATATAGATTGTTTATAAGCGGCGGGCCCGCCGTGATTCGTAGATCTGGGATCCCGCGGCTCCGAAGGCCCGAGACTTAAATACTCTTGTCCCAGGAGTTGATAATAATCTGGGACAGTTACGGTAGGAATTCATACCCATTATCTAGTATATGGGACAATAAATATTGTTTAAAGTATGTTCTTTAAAATTCTAGTTAGGGAAGGCATGTATTACATTAACGAGAATTAGATTGAAGCTATTTTTAGTCTTAAATGGTGACAGAGGTAGGAATAGCAACAACTCTTATCACGGGTATAGCTAACGATATTTTAACTAGTTTTATTAATAGTCTATGTAGC
>JALTYD010000264.1 GCA_027046525.1 Pyrodictiaceae archaeon | reverse complement strand
ACCTATGAGTATAACAGCAATAACATAGTTCAACTTCGTACCAAGTCTAGGATAGAGTTCTCCGCGGCGGAGAGAATCAATAACATGTAGGATAAAAGCAAAAGGAACCATAACAACAGCTAGTCTAAGAGGACCACCAGCACCAGTATAGTAGTAGTACAGTAGGTAGAAGAAGAATACAAGAGCAGCTACGAGATAGACATGATCTAATAATCCTCTCTGCCGAGGCCTACTAATCTCAAGCTCCTCCAACACTACTACACCCAGCTAAGATAGATAACTAGTAGCTAACTCTACTAGGTTGGAAAACATAGGACTAAAAAACATATCTGGGACGGGGGCTCTATGCTAGCCCCCAACTTTCCACTCCTCGTTCCAGACACCCTTCTCCTTGAGGTATTTAGCAAGTCCTGGATGTAGTGGTACAAATTTAGCAGCATTAGCAGCTTCGACCTGGAAGCCTAGGAAGTCTTCAGCAATCTGGCTAAATGCTGGATCTACTTCTGCGAGTCTCTTAGCATTAGCTTCTACGAACTTGATAAGCTTGTAGACAGTTTCTTCGTCAATATTAGTACCAGTATGGAATCCATAGTATATCCTAACACCGACTAGTTTCTCAACACCAACATCTTTGGGGAATGCTGGCTGAGTAGGACTCTCTCCAACAGGTACTCCTTCAGCTTTAAGTTTATCAACTTCGTCTGGACAAGGATTAATAACAACTAAGTCCATCTGAGCTAGTAGTTGCTGAGCCCATGGAGCAATACTCCTACCACCAGTAATATAGATACCAGTAGCAATAATCTCTCCTCTCTGTAGAGCAGTAGCAACAGCATCTAAGTCTAGCTCTACGTGCTGATACTTGACACCTAGAGTATCAAGTGCTAGTCTAAGAGCAGTACCTGTATCCCAGCCCATCGGCAGTGTAAATATCTTCTGTCCATCAAAGTCACGCCAGCACTTAAACTGGCCAGCTTTATCCTTAGGTACAGCAATACCAATATCTATAGTAAACACCCATAGAGTCTGTAGAGGCATTCGCTTAGCTTCACTCTTAAATCCTTCAAACCTATTAGTAAAAGAGTACATCTCTCTAAAACCAATATCAGCAGCATAACAAGCATCAAGTTCTCCACGAGCAAAACCCTTCATACTAGCAACAGCACCAGCAGTAGGGACAGGAGTAATCTCGATCTCAGGCATTTCTTGAGCTACAAGACTAGCAAGTGTTGAAAGAGCTCTATAACCCGAAGAACCTGCTCGGCTCGTACCCCACCTTATAGAGACCTTAGCAGCTGGAGGAGATGTAGGTGATGGCGATGGAGAAGGTGAAGGACTCGTCTCTGTAGGAGGTGCTGGTTTCTGAGCAAGCATATATGTAGCAACTACTATTATGAGAGCTACAACAACTACACCAACAATTAGAGCTACTCGACTAGCCATATATACACACCACCTATAGTGTATATTTTTACCTACACTTTACTTCTACATTTTCAATATATGTAAGTAACGACTATTTTAAATCTATTCATAAACTTAAAAGCTAAATTGAAGAGTACATACCATATACCTATACCAAAAACTATTCTAAAGATAATAAAATGCTATATTATTTAAAAAAGAGTTCTATTTAGCTCCTCTTATAAATTGCTACAGATACTATAACTAGTACAATAATTAATAGCAGAGCTATAATC
>JALTYD010000263.1 GCA_027046525.1 Pyrodictiaceae archaeon | reverse complement strand
AAGCATCGATAGTCTTGTCCACTATGTATGAGTAGTAGTGGGGTCTTTACATTATCTACATAGAATGCAGGGCTTTTCTCTAGGTATTTTTCTAGGTTATTGTGTGGTGTTCCTCCTATCTGGTCTTGGTCGAACCAGTAGCCTATATCACTTGCCCAGAAATCTGCTATCCAGTCTGCTATACCGTTTTCACTTACTGCTGCTCTAAATATATCTGTCTTTGTTATCATTACATTCGTCATATATCCTCCATAGCTTATCCCTGTGACTGCTAGTTTATCTCTATCAATAGGGTATTTCTCTAGTACTCTATGTACGAATTCTACTAGTTGTTTGTAGTCGACTTCGCCATATCTACCTCTTATATCTGCAAATTCTTCTGTATATCCATTACTACCACGTGGATTTGCATATGCTACAGCAAATCCCTCAGCTACCATTAACTGCATCTCTGGGTAGAAATTGTATCCATACATACCCTTTGGTCCTCCATGTATGTAGAGAATTAGTGGGTGTGGAGATTTTGTCGGTGGTAGAATTATCCATCCCTCTATTTCTTCTCCTTCTACTTTGATAGTCTCTCTTACTGGTCTGTATAGTTCTACTTCTTGTAGAATCCATTCGTTGAAACGAGTTATTTTTCTGTGTCTCTCTCCATCATATACGTATAGTTCTTCTGGCTCTGTAGGCTTAGCAAGTACATATGCTACTATTCCTGCTTCTGCGTGAGCTGTGTATACAAAAGCTCCTTTTCCAGCGATGGTATCTATCTTTTCACCATCTAGTGTAGCTAGTAGAATACTGCCAGAATCAGAGTAGGTTATGAGTACTTTGTTATCTAGTTCTCCTGGTACTCCATGTATATTTCGATCAATAATTCTACATGTTATACACTCTGGTTCGCCTTCTTCTACGAGCCAGAGCTTGTTATGTGAAGCTATTCCTATTTCGTTTTTATGCATTAGTGTATAGAGTTTTCCTCTTATACATTTCAGCTTCGATACACTATACCCTTCTAGTACTACTTCTTTCTCTCCACTAGCTGGTGATAATCTAATAATCTTGTGTATAGTAGGATTTCTCCAATCGATTGGCACAGCATAGTATATAGCTCCTCTGCATACTTCAATATCTACTATCTTATTCTCTTCTACTACTAGTTCTCTTAGATAACCTGAATCTACATCTAGTAGGTACATAGTAGAGTATAGTCCAGCGATGAATCCTCTTCCATCAAACCATAGTGGTAGCTTATCTGCTACAACATAGTCTCCGTCTTCGTCGTATAGTCCTTCTATAGGCTTAGATGTATTCACAATAATCTGTGAATCACTAAGCCATTTTATCTCAGATACACCATATTTGAACCATACAAGCTTCCTAGGCTCTCCTACTCCACTCCATAGAAAGACACCAGATCCTTTCTCTTCTTCTTTTGCTCCTCTCCTACTCGAGAAAGCTAGTAGTCTACCAGAAGGGCTCCATCGTGGGAGAGAATCACCTTCTCCTACTAGGAAAACTGATGTACCATCTCTTCTGACTATGTGTATCTCTGTAGAGATTTTGTTTTTTTCTAAGTCATTTCTTGATATTGTTAGTGCTATATCGCCTCTACTAGATACTTCGACTGTACCTATAGATGTTAAGCGGAGAATATCATCTATGGTAAATCTTCTTTTGCCTGGGATAGCTATCACCTATCTATAGGATAGACTAAAGCCGTATAAGTCTATAGCTGAAGCTAGTTATACTACTAGAACTAGTTGGTAGAACCCATAGAAGCCCACGATGGTTCCACAACTTTATGGAATACAAAGATTTGTTTTCCCCGTTTATGCTATATAGTAGCTTGGGAAGTTCTAGTGGATTATAAGAAGCTATTTTCAGAGTATGCTCTATCAATGAGAGTATCAGATATCAGAGAGCTCCTAAAAGTAGTCGAGTCTGGGAGAGTAATAAGTTTCGCTGGAGGACTACCTGATCCACGTACTTTCCCCAAAGAAGAGATAGCTTCTATAGCAAAATATGTTGTAGAGAACTATGGAGATAAAGCTCTCCAATACTCTCCTACCAGGGGTGTAAAACTACTAATTAATGCTATCAAGGATTTCTCTCAGAGACAAGGTGTCAGAGTAAGAGAAGATGATGGAATTATTGTGACTGTAGGGAGTCAACAGGGTTTATACCTACTAGCTCTATCAATCATCAACCCCGGAGACTATATTGTAACAGAAGAACCCTCCTATCTCGGAATGATACAAGCATTTAGTGCACGTAAGACAAGATTTATCACAATACCTATCGATGAGAACGGTATGAAGACACATCTACTAGAGAGTGCTATAAAGAAAGTACTATCAGAAGGGGGTAGAGTTAAAGCTATCTATACAGTCCCAACATGCCATAATCCTGCTGGGACTACAATGCCTATAGAGAGGAGGAAAGAACTACTCGAAGTAGCAGAGAGATATGATCTACTGGTAATAGAGGATGACCCCTATAGTGTTATAACTTTCGAGAAAACTAGCGTAGAGTATCTCAAGACTATGGATAAGAGTGGTAGAGTAGTATATCTTAGTACTGTTAGTAAGATACTAGCACCTGGCTTGAGAATAGGGTGGAGTATTGGGCCAGAACCAGTAATAAGCAAGATGGAGCTTGTTAAACAAGCTGTAGATCTACATACACCAACATTCCCTCAGTACATAGTAGCTGAGGCTATGAATAGGAGAGTTATCGATAACCATATACCTTTTATCAAAGCTATATACAAAGAGAAGAGAGATACTATACTAAATGCATTCGAAGAATACATGGTCGAGGGTACAAAGTGGACAAAACCTATTGGTGGATTATTTGTATGGACATGGTTCCCAGACTGGGTAAATAGCCGTAAGCTACTAGAGATTGCTGTAAAGAATGGAGTAGTATTTGTACCAGGAGATTCTTTCTACCCCAATGGAGGAGGCTATAATACAGCTAGGATAAACTATAGTTTCCCTACCAAAGAAGAGCTTATTGAAGGTGTAAAAAGACTAGCTACTTCTATAAGAGAGCTAAAGAGTACTCTCTCTTAATTTTTCCTACCTAGTATGAATAAGTAGCCTAATAGTGGTGCACCCTCGCTAGGCGGTACTTGTAGTCCTTCTACTACTCCTATATATCTAGAGAGTGTACTCCATATATCATCGAGTAGCTTTTTTACACACTCTATATCTCCACTACGTGTTACTTCGATAACTGTCTTACTAATACCTCTAGGGTAAAGACTCAGTTGCTCGTGGATAGGAGTTACTACTATCTTCTTAGTATCTTCTCTTATAGTTCTTAGTCCACTAGTATCGAGACTAGATACGATAACTACATCTGGACTAGTAGATTCTAGTTTTACTTGTTGTGCATCTATACCTAGATCTTCTAGTAGTCTCTTAACCTTCTTCTCTTTATACGTACTATAGTATAAGCGGTAGCCTCTATCGCTGAGTAGTAGTAGTGTTAGAACACCATAGAGTCCAAGCCCATACACGTATATACTCGTAGCTGCTGAAGCTATATCAGCAGAGCCACATGCTATACTTGCATATAGAGTTAGAGGAGCCCACTCCTCTCTAGGTACTACTGCTAGAGTACTAGATGGCTGAGAAGTATACTCAGCTAGATACCCATCGATTGTCAGCCCAGGGATCTCACTACCTAGTATGTGTGGTGCAACATATTCTCCAGATAACTTCTTCCTAGCATCTACTCCTAGTTCTACAACTATACCTGAGCCAGATAGACCTAGAATTATAGGTTTCTTATAGGGCCAGTACATCCCACTTCTTAGTGCTTCTTCTAATCCACCCCAGTATGCATATTCTACTCTAATAAGTACCCATTCTCTAGGGATAGGAGGGATTAGTTTATCAAGTAGTCTTAGCTCTCCATCCCATTCAAGTACATTATTTCTACTAGATGACATGATTCTATCAACCTACTAGGTAGGTAATACTCCAAGATCTCTTTTTATATAATGATGTATCCCTCTAACTGGTAGATAAATTTGGCGGATATACACCCCCAAGTACTGAGAGCTAGATCTAGGATACCAATAGTAGAGAAGAAGATATACTTTGATAATGCAGGTGCAGGACCTCTCACACTAGATGTCTACGAGAGAGTTAAGTGGTTCCTAGATCTCTGGAGAGAAGAAGGAGAACCTTGGAGAGAAGTACTAGAGGATATTGTTAATGCTAGGAGAGAATTTGCTAGCCTAGTTGGAGCACATGAAGATTGTGTAGCAGTTGTACCAGGAGTTACTTATGGTCTAAATGCTGTATTTGCATCTCTGAAGATAAAACCTGGATCTAACATTGTTGTAAGCCCTTTCAATTTCCCAACGAGCTTCCACACACTACACGCTATGAGACGTAGAGGACTAATTAGCGAAGTAAGAGTAGTCAAAGAATACAATGGATCTACTAAGCTAGATGACTACGAGAAACTAGTAGATGATAATACTGTAGCTGTTGTTGTCGACTATGTCGGCTGGTTATCAGGCTATAGAGAAGATCTACGAGCAGTATCTGAGATTGCACACAATCATGGAGCTATACTAGTTAGTGATGCTTTCCACGCTGTAGGAGTAGTAGATGTAGATGTAGAAGAACTAGGAGTAGATGTACTACTAACAGGTGGCTATAAGTGGCTCATGGGCTTACATGGAGCTGGATTTGTCTATGTTGAGAAGAATCTACTCCAAGAACTCGAGCCTATGTTTGCTGGATGGATGGCTATTGAAGACTCTGTAGTCGAGAGGATGCTTAGGAGAGAAAGACTCTTCGAGAGACCCTTCGATATAAGCGACTACAAGAAACCTAGTAAAGCTTCAATGCTAGAATGGGGTACATGGGCTGCTATAGCAGTAGAGGGTACACTTGAAGCTATTAGATTTATAAAGAAGTATGAAGCTATCGATATCTACGAGCTGCATACAAAGAAGCTCGTAGAAAAACTAATGGATGGAATCGAGGATTCTGGATATACTCTCTATACTCCGCGGGATAGATTTGCAGCAATAGTCTCTTTCAAAATCAAAGACTCTTACAGAGTAGCATCAATACTGCGTAGAGAAGGAATCATAGTCTCAGCTAGGCCTGGCCTAGTTAGAGTATCGCCGCACTTCTATACAACACTAGAAGAAGTAGAGGTATTCATAGAAGCAATTAAGAGGATAGCTAGTAGTACTTAACACTCTACTTATTTCCTAAACTAGATCTGCTTACTAACACTGGTGTACTTAATGTCTAGCTCGTGTCTAGATACTATCTATAGCCATGTTAGTATTAGAGAGTATCTCGAAGAAGATATACCTAGTAGTGATCTAGACAAGATCCTGAGAGCTTCACAGAGAGCACCAAGTGGCTGGAATCTACAACCATATACTATTATAGTAGTAAAAAATACTGAGAAAAAGAAGAAACTAGCAGATCTACTAGGTGGACAAAACCATATAGCTAACTCTTCTGTATTCCTAGTATTCATAGTAGACTATGCTAAGATAGTAAATGCAGTAGAAGAACACGGTAAGAGTCTTACACCACTACTAAGCCACTTCGCTGAAGCACTCATAGATATAGGGATATCTGCTGGATGGGCAGCACTAGTAGCCGAGTCATTAGGGTATGGTGTAACTTTCATAGCTGTATATGAAGATCCGTGCAGAGTAGCAGAAATACTAGAGACTCCAAAGTATACTATCCCTGTACTAGGTTTAACAATCGGTAAACCTAGAGAAAAACCTAGAAAAAGACCTAGACAACCATTAGATCAGCTTACTGATATTGATACTTATAGCGACTATAGGAGTAAAGCTAAGAGTGTCCTCGAAGTATATGGTGATAAAGCAGATAGAGTCTTCAACTACATATTCTCGAGAAATAAATACTATGATAAAGCTCATAGAAATATACTAGAATGCCTATCTACTACCGGATTTAGAACTACCTACTAGACTAGCATCTCTGTGTAAATAGACTAAGTCTATACTCTGCTATAGAGTAGAAATTCTAGCTTCACTACTCTACATTTTTCGAAAAATTAATTAGTATACATTTGTCCCAATGATAGGCGTCTTATACATCTGGTGCATCTATTGAAGAAAACTATTATACTAACTGGAATTGGCGGAAATACTGCACAAGGAATAGCAAGATCGCTAAAACAATACAATGAGTATAGACTAGTAGGAGTAGACTCAGATAGGTATAATCTACTACTAGGGAGTCGATACGTAGAGAAAACATATCTTGTACCACCAGCAGACTCACCCAACTATATAAGCAAACTTAACAAGATAGTTAGGAGTGAGAAAGCTGATCTACTAATACCATCTCCTGATCCAGAAGTCTATACTGTTTCTAAATATAGAGATAAACTAGAAACAAATGTAATGCTCCCAGACCATAACACTATAGAGATATGCCAAGATAAATGGACTACATACAATGTTATCCGCCAGCACGTCTACCAGCCACCTACAATACTAATACAGAATCGTAGAGATATACTAGAAGCATTTACAAAGATTAATCCTCCTCTATGGGTGAGGAAGAGGAGAGGTAGTGGTGGATCAAGATCACTACTAGTATATACACCACTACAAGCTAGAGTATGGATAGACTACTGGGATGGATATGGAGAATTCATAACAACTAAGCTACTGAGAGGTAGAAATCTAAGCTGGATAGGCTTATACAATAAAGGTAGACTAGTACTTAGTGGTGGATATCTAAGACTAAGATACTTCATGAAGAATATCTCGCCAACAGGTGTAACTGGTAATATAAATCTAGGTGTAACTATACATGATGATAAACTTAACTCTCTAGCAGAAGATACTATAAAAGCTATAGATCCAAACCCCCACGGAGTATATACTGTTGATGTAAAAGCAGAAGACAAGTATAGTGATAGTAGACTAGTAGTTACCGAGGTGAATGCTGGTAGACTACATATGTCTGCATACATATACACTATCGCTGGGCTAAACATACCCTACTTCTACGTTAAACACGCACTCGGCGAAGATACTGAGAAAATACCACCTAGGAACTCTGTAAAACCAGGTTATTTCACAATAAGGAGTACTGATAATGAACCAATAGCCATTAGCTTTAAAGACATAACTAGGAGCATAAATACAGCTTAATAGCTATCTAGGAGTAGTTAGAGAATGAAGATACTCCACCTAAATGATATCGCTAATACAGGATACACACTAGTAAGAGAACTACGTAGAAGAGGCCTAGATATAGAGCTACTCGTACTCGGCACCAAGAAGAACAATATTCTTAGAGTACACCATACTAGAACAAATTATGCATCTAGTCTAAGAATCAGTATTAACTCAGTATTCTCTCTCATACGAAAACTCTGGGAGAAGTGGGATCTAATACATGTACACTATCTCTACAAATATGCTTATCTCTCAGCACTCCTACATAAGAAATACCTCGTACATATACATGGTAGTGATATCCGGCTAGCAACTAGTCCTAGAAATCTACTAGATACAGTTAATATAAAACCTAAGAAATATGCATTGAAGAACACACAGACAGTCATAGTATCAACTCCTAATCTTATCAAACACGTAGAGAGTATAGATGTAGATAAGAATGTAGAATATCTGCCTCACCCTATTGATACAAAGATGTTTTCTCCTAGTTCTTCCACCAAGTATAGAGAATTCTTCGAAGAACTACACGATGGAGTAGATCTACTCATAACTTCTCCACTAACTATAAACTTCTCGACAAAAGGACAAGATCTCCTCGTAAAAACACTTGCTAGACTCGGTGTAGATAACTATAGACTAGTACTATCTAGTAGAGGTCCTGACTATAAAAGACTCTTAGATCTCGTAGAAAAACTAGACTTAAAGAGTAGAATAAAGTTCATCAAACCAGTACCTAATAGCTTAATGCCCGGTCTCTATGGAGTATCAGATATAGTAGTACCTGCTCTGAGTAGAAATCATGTATTTGGAGTAACTGCACTAGAAGCAATGGCTTGTAAAAAACCAGTAGTAAATACCTGGCATAAGAAGTACTATGGAGAAACAAGCTTCCCAGAAATACACTACAGCGAGAAAAATCTGAGAAACATCCTAGAACTACTAGTATCAGATAAGAAGTATAGAGAAAAGCTATCAGAACAACAAAGACTATGGGTCATAGAAAACCATAGTGCTAGTACTGTTGCTATAAAACTACTTAAAATCTATAGAAATATACTAAGCTACTAGGCAGTAGAATACTGCTGTAAGGAGATTATAAGTTGGAAAAAGAAATAACAATAGTTATACATCCTACATGTGCATCTAGTTATAGACTTGTAAAAAATCTTGTAGAAGTAGATCTAATCGATAAAATAAGACTAGTAGATATATCTAGTCCTAAGAACTTCACCAAGTCTAGACCTTGGAGTGTCCCATGGGTCGTAGTAGATGGT
>JALTYD010000262.1:1310-1711 GCA_027046525.1 Pyrodictiaceae archaeon | reverse complement strand
CAGTGGATCGGTTGGATATCGAACTTCGCCCGGCGTCTTCACCTTCCGAGGCTTCAATGTTGCCGCTCAAGGGAGCCAAGTGGTTTCCGAATCCCGCGTTGGCAAATGATGATGAGTGAAACGCCTGTGCTGGATCCACAGGAGCTGCGCGAACTGCTGGCTAACGAGAGTCACGCGGTTTTGGTGGGCGGACAGGCGTTGGCCGTGTGGTCGGAGCTGCTGCGTATCACGCCGCAGGCAAACAAAGCGCTCACGCGAGATCTAGATTTTCTCGGCACCAGCGAAGAAGCTGAGGCGTTTGCTCGCCAGGTTGGCGGCACTTGCCACATACCGAGCATGGACGACCAGACTCCAAACTCGGCGCTGGTTACGTTTCGGAGCCGCAGCGGCCAACTGGTACA
>JALTYD010000262.1:0-1300 GCA_027046525.1 Pyrodictiaceae archaeon | reverse complement strand
GAGGTCGAGCTGACTCCTGGGTTTCGGATCAAGGTAATCCATCCTGCTGATCTACTCGAAAGCCGTATCCTCAATATGGCGCTTCTGCCGAACAAGCGCGGTCCTGTTGCGGTCGAGCAGGCCGTGCTTGCAACAAACATCCTCAAGGCCTACTTGCGCGAGCGGCTTGCGTCGAACAACGAAGCGGCTGTTAGAGAATGCCTAAACCAAGTGGAGAGGATGTGCGATTTGGCCAATTCCGAGCACGGATTGCGTGTGTGGTTGCAATATGGTATCGACCCGCTCAAGGCAATTCCTGAAAGCGGTCTGCCGGATTCCTTCTATATCAGGCGATGGCCACAGATCCGACAGCAGATTGGTGACAAACGGCAGCGTTTCCAGAAGCGGTTCGCCAAAAAGGTATCGCAAGATACGCCGAATCCTTAGATCGGCTTTTTGGCGTCAGAAGGAGCCGGCCAGAACCCAACCGAAAATCTTGTCGAGCGCCCAGAGAAGGAACAATCGTCTGTATCGAAACACAAAAAGCCCGTCGTCTCATTCGGGACGGGGGCTTTAAGGAACAGTCACCCGACTTGAATCGCAACCCCGACCTCATTCGAGGCAAAGGGGGTTGTTGTTCGGGTGGTTGCGTTACCCGAAAAGCCACTCATAAATCTGCACTATCACAGCAACTACACCCCCAAGAAGAAACAAAACAAAAAGGCCCATACCCGTGTTTTGCGCGTCCTTGAAAGACATTCTCACCCTCCCTTTTAAGGAATAGTCACCTTTCTCGAAACACAAAAAGCCCTCCGTCTCATTCGAGGCGGAGGGCTTTTTGTGTTTTGATGGGTCATGCTGACCGGGGATGGCGTCACATAAACAGCCACTCGTAGATCTTGGATATCACAGCAACCGCAGCAATGAAAAGAGCCAAAACAAAAAGGCCCACACCCGTGTTTTGTGCGTCCTTGAACGACATTTAGCACCTCTTTTAAGGAACAATCACCATCATACTACACATATCTTAGCTGTATATTTGTTGCTGTCAAGCGCGTTGCGGCGATTTTGTGCGGTGCCGGTCAAATGCCTAATTTCCCAAGAGCGGTGGCCAAATACCGGTAGGCTTGGGTGCCTGGAGTTACCCCGCTTCAGTGGACAGTTCCACACTTGGGGTCTGAGCCCCGCCCTTGTGCTGGGTATGTTGCCGCTCGAAGTTGACGGGTGACAGATAGCCCAGCGACGAATGCCGACGATGCGGATTGTACCAACCCTCGATGAACTCGAAGATGGCACGCTCCGCCTCGGCACGCGTGTGGAA
>JALTYD010000261.1 GCA_027046525.1 Pyrodictiaceae archaeon | reverse complement strand
CAATAATAGTTTTCCATATACTCTAGGCATACAATTAACAAATTTTACAGCAAATATACCTGAGTACTCAGGTATACAGAGATGGAAATTACCTGCATACAGAAAGCAATGCATAATAGCTACTACGAACGTGACTCTAAGAGAGGTCTATATGCTACATTTATCTGGCTCGTTGAGGAAATAGGAGAACTAGCTGAAGCAATACAAAAGAACAATAAGAAACAAATAGAAGAGGAAATCGCAGATATAATAGCATGGACAATAAGCATAGCAAATCTCTTAAACATCGATGTAAAAGAAGCACTAATAAAGAAATACAAACATGATCTAAGAGAAACTAACTGTATAAAATTAGAATAACATTTTATCAGAACAACATAAACAATACATCTAGCTACTTCTTCTTAATACTAGAGAGCATCTGGAGAGCTGCCTGCGGGTTTCTTTCAGCAAGAGTACCAATAACAATAGCATCAGCACCAAACTCATAGAGTCTTAATGCATAATCAGTACTTCTTATCCCACCACCAACAATAAGCACTATATACTCTGTAGAACTACGAGCTGCCCTTATAGCTTCTAAAGGTACAGGCCTAGGAGAACCAGAGCCAGCTTCAAGATATAAGAATCTAAACCCTAGCATTTCAGCAGCCATAGCATACACTGATGCAAGATAAGGATTCTCAAAAGGAATTGGATGAGCTCTACCTATATGCCCAGCTGCACCACCATGACCAACTATCACATAACCAGTAGGTATAGCCTCTAAACCAAGCCTCTTAATAAGAGGTGCAGCTGTAACCTGAGCACCCATTAGCCAATAGGGATCAATACTATTCATTAGAACCATAAAAAGAATAGCATCAGCACTACCAGCGATATTGTTCAACCCACCAGGAAATAAGACTATTGGTATACTAACACCTAGTCTTCTAAGACTAGAAATATACCTATCAATATCAGTAGGAAATACATTTACACTACCGCCAACAAGTAACACATCAGCACCACAATCATCAAATTCCTTCACAAGATCTGGCTCCAAAGGCTTCTCAGGATCAGAGAGTAGAAAGAATAATTTCTCTCCAGAATCAAGTTTCCTCCTTAGCTCTCTCTCCACTCTCCCAATACTCACCAAGACTCTCTCCACTACTAGCATTAGACTCTTCAGTAGAAATCTTCTCCGGCTTCTTTATTAATTCAACCTCAAGCTCTCCCTCCAAATACATATCTAGGAATCGATGATAGATATCAACAGATTGGAAAATCTCGGGAACCCAGAGCTCTCCATAGAGTCCACACTTACCACACCTTACAACAGCTTTAATCTGGCCTAGCTCGTTTCGCTCCTCTTTAATCTTCTTGACAGAAACCATCTGAACACCACAATTAGGACATTCAAACACAGACGGAAGCCTTGGAATAGGCCTAAGTAGTGGTTGCTTCTTATACTTCCTCCTCCTTCTAGCCATAGTTACACCACCATAACACCATATAACTATATTATTCAGACCCTAAAAACGACTACCTCCATAATAGAGCCCGGCCCTGGCTATAGCCCGCCTTCTGTACTACGGCTGCATTTGACTATGCGGACTAGCGTGCCTAACGCGCGGCCCTCATCGGCACGCATCCTTGCTCCCCGGGGGGTAGCCGTTTCAACACACCCACTCAGATACATCAGCGGGTTACTAGCCTCCTGTTGCCAGGAGGCTCTCAC
>JALTYD010000260.1 GCA_027046525.1 Pyrodictiaceae archaeon | reverse complement strand
GGTAGATATAGATGTCTATCGTTGCACAACAGGTCCAACCAGCAGCTGACATAGCATCATTATTCTTTGCTGCTCTCGTAATAATAATAATACTATTGTATAGCATAAGGATAGTACGTGAGTATGAGAGAGCCATTATCTTTAGGCTTGGTAGATTACGTGGTGCTAAAGGCCCCGGAGTAGTGATAGTAATTCCAATTATTGATCGTGCAACTATCCTAGATCTAAGAGTAAGAGCAGTAGATGTAACAAGACAGAGAATAATTACAAAAGATAATGTAGAGGTATCAGTTGATGCAGTAGTATACTATAGAGTTCAAGACCCTATAAAAGCTATAGTTGCAGTTGAGAACTACCATTTTGCAGTAACTATGCTTGCTCAGACTGTACTAAGAGATGTTATAGGTAAGAGCGAATTAGATGACCTATTGATGAGAAGAGAAGAAATAAACAAAGAGTTACAACGCATACTAGATGAGCTCACAGATCCATGGGGTATTAAAGTAACAGCTGTCACTATAAAAGAAGTAGTCCTGCCTGAGACGATGATAAGAGCAATGGCACGTCAAGCTGAAGCAGAGAGGTGGAGGAGAGCAAAAATAATAGAAGCTGAAGGTGAGAGACAAGCAGCTCAAATACTAGCAGAAGCTGCAAAGCTATATGCTGAAAAACCTGCTGCTTTAAGACTTAGAGAACTACATACTCTTGGCGAGATTGCTAAGGAGAAGAACCTCGTAATATTCTATCCACTTAGTATTGGAGAAGGTGCAGCAATTGGTATAGCAACAGGACTAGTAGGATCTAGAGTGGAGAAAAAACAGAGATAATACTATCTTGGAGAAAGACTCCAAGAACATATTTTCTAAAAATCAAAGAAAGTGATAGACTCTATACCTTCTTTTTTCCTAGGTTCCTAGACAACTACCTGTATAATTAGCTACTATATCATCATAGTTGGTGGTCTTCTACCTGTCGTTTCTTCTTCCTCTGATTGTTTAGCAACAGCAACTAGTGGATTTAATTTTCCTTCTCTGGCAAGTTTCTCTAGTAGTGTCCTCATATCGCCAGTATGTTTGATATCGATCTCGAGAAGTGCTGTTAATATGTTTTGTACAGTATGCCATACCTCGAGTAGCATTTCCTTACTGATATGTGATATTATTATTGGGTCTTGAAGCCAGTTATCAAATGCCTTGATAGTTCTCATCATGTGTTGAAAAGCTGACCTAGTAGCTACTATTAAATCTAGTCTATCTCCCTCGGACTCTAGACGCTTAGATGTCTCTTTGAATGTTTCTAGTAGTTTTTTCTGTACCTTCACCCATTCATCTAGCTGCTTGAGGAACGAATAATCCACTACACGCACCTCGCCAGGTTTACTCACAACTAAATCCCCCTATTGAATGTATTTATTGAATATACCAGCCACCTATTTCATCAATAGACGAAGAGGTATGTATAATATGCTTTTTTCCCTCTCTTACTCGGATGTAGCTTTAATAACTTAGTTACCTAGCATAAAGTGGTGAGTAGAAGAGTGGATATACTGGAAGTTGTCCATACACCAGATCCTGATGATGCATTTCTCTTCTATGGTATTGTTACTGGTGCAGTAAAAGTACCAGGTTTCCAGAGAGTAAAACACATCATAATGGATATAGAAACAATAAACAAAGACATAATAGAGAAGAAGAGAAACTACCATGTAGCTGCTTTAAGTG
>JALTYD010000259.1 GCA_027046525.1 Pyrodictiaceae archaeon | reverse complement strand
ATGTTAGTTAATGCCGATTTTACTTTGTTTAAATCTTCAGTAGCATGTGCATGAATCGCTATCTCTACTGCTACTATTTTTGGATATCTTTTCACAATTAGCACCTTTTAGATCATCGTTATTAGGTATAGAGGTCTTTTTAGTACTTTAAGTTTATAATAAATAGTAAGAGAACGTTGTACCAGGTGCTGGATAAGTAGAGCTACATAAGGTCTCCTTTATGGTATTTTTCCCTTATCTCATCAGGTGCTATTAGTCGAGCACCTCTATGTGCTTCATGTCTTCTTCTTTCTCTGCGTTCTCTTTGCTTCTTCTTCCACTTATAATTGTGTGTTCCCCGTAGTCCTCTTGTTTTTAGTAAGCCTCTCATGCGGCGACCTGCACTTGTAAGTCCTCTGAATACCCTACCTCTGTGTTGTTTCTCGCAAATCCAATTCAAATCCCTATCATTACATATAGATGGATGATGGGGATCTAAGAGGATAACTTCATACCATTCATACATACCATCTTCAGCAACATAGTAGCTATTTAGGACTTCTAAGTTTGGATACTTTCTAGCTGCACGTTCTTCTGCGATGAGACGAGCAGATTTAGCAGGAGAATAACCATATACACCCATTCTTTTGGGTCTCCTACCTTTGTTAGGCCTAGATCTACTTAGTCCTCCTTTTCTAATCTTTACACGAACAATAACAACGCCAGGCTTGTCTTTATAACCCAGTCTTCTAGCTCTATCTAGTCGTGTAGGTTTATCTATTCTGACTATAGAAGGTTGCTTCCTCCACTCTATGAGTCTCTTCTTCCAGACAGCTTCTAGTTCTGGGTCTTCGTATCTCTTTTTCCAGGCCTCTGCGAGATAATGATATAATCCTTGTGCCACTTCTTCTTCCCGCAGAAGTTTCCTTACCCGGAGAACTAATATATATGTTGTTGGTCTCAAAGTTTGTAAATACTTATTTTGGTTTTCGTGTCACAGCAACTATTTTAACAACAGAGTTATGGTCTAGTACATGCTCAGCACTTATACGTATAGACTTTATAGCATCAATAGCATAGAGAAAGTTCTCTCCAAGATCTGTGTGAATCATATAAGCTAAGTTGCGCGCAGTTGTACCTCTTGGTACTAGATATGCATCTGGTAGAACATTACCTTTTGTGTCCGTGTAGTGAGTCGGATCTTCCACAGGATACACTACTATCATTTTCATTCTATCTAGGACTACCTTATTTACAAGCTCTTGGACACCCGTAGATCCCCACTTTCTGAGAACATTCTCTCTAATATACTCTAGTCCTTTTAATTGCTTTGGTGTTAATTTTTTCTCATTAATTATTCTAAAATCGTTATCCCCTGGTAGATACTCTATTAGTCCAGCACGTGAAGCTTTTCTTAGTACGAGCTCTGCTAGTGCACTAATAGGTACAATAATATAATCTTTCAGTGTTTTCTTCATTTCTTTTATGTTATCTTCTGCTTGTGGTAAATCTATCTTATTTGCAGCAATAACTATAGGCTTTGACTTTCTTATGCCTTGAGCAAATTTTTTGATGTCTTCATTAGTCCAGTTTACGAGAGGCTTCTTTGATAAACCAGAATATTCAAGAGCATATTGAATATTTTCTTTATATACACTTAACCCACTAAGTCTCTGTGTTAATGCATCAACAGGATTAACACCAGAGGTGGAAACTCTACGTGAGAAGCGGCTCCAGTCACTCGCTATAATACTAGCTATCCACTCATCAAGCTCCTTCTCTAACCATACAATTTCTTCTATAGGACTATAGGTGCCAGGAGAAACAGGGTTTCCTTGCGCATCAGTAGAACCAGCTGCATCTACTATGAAGATATTAGCATCTGCCTGTCTGATTGAATCTAAAAATTTATTTCCAAGACCTTTACCCTCATGGGCGCCAGGGATAAGACCTGGGATATCCACCAGTTTTACAGGGATAAAACGCCAGCCTGCTTCGCAAAAGCCTTTCTGCGGGTTACAGCTAGGTAAACCTAGTTTCTTGTGAATACATGGTATTTTGACATATCCTATGCCAACATGTGGATTGAGTGTTACGAATGGTCTATTTTCGATTTCAACAGGGCTTAGAGTAGCTGCAGCAAATAGCGTTGATTTTCCTACATTAGTTTTCCCTATTATGCCTATGACTTTATCTGGTGGAGGCAGGTTTACCACCTTATTTATATCTCCCTGTTACTATGTGTATTGTGTAGTAAATAGAATGAACGTTCAGAGATAAGATGGGTTAAAGCTAGAGAAGTCTGAACTATAAACAGAACCTAGTAATCACTTATTATCTCGTTCTCGTTAAAAATAACCTTGTATTCTCTCTCAAACGACTCTCTACTATCACTAGCATGTATGATATTAGCCTCTATGTCTAATCCATAGTCTCCTCTAATGGTACCAGGTTGTGCTTTCCGTGCATCAGTTGCTCCTATCATAGTTCTGACAACTTCGATAGCAGAGTTCCCTTCAAGAATAAATGCTACTATTGGTCCGCTCGTTACAAATTTTACTAAGTTTTTAAAGAAGGGCTTACCTCGATGAATAGAGTACAGCTGTTCTGCCTCCTCGATAGTCAACCATTTCATTTTAAGGGCTTTTATCTTGAAACCCTTTCTCTCAAAACGAGACAGTATCTCACCTACTAGGCCTCTTTTTACACCATCAGGTTTAATAAATACAAATGTTCTCTCCTTAGTCATTTCCTTCACCATGCTACGTAGGTTTGTTATAGTTATACGTTTTATACCTATTGATTCCAAGATAGGTTAGTGGCGTCTGGATCACTGTTTGCATCTAGGCACATCACGACATACGAGGAAGAACGTGTATGGAGATAATTGGAGCTATCATGCTAGTTGTCGCGGCATTTACATGGGCATTAACACCAGCTATAATAAGCATAGCAGCAAGAAAAGTATACATCAATATCTTTGCATTCACAGGATGGCGTATGCTAATGGCAGGTATTATTAGCTGTATTCTATCGACTATTTACGAGGATTTTCCTCTTGGTGTAAATATCCTAGATTCCAATTTAATCCGTGGAATATTCATAGGCGGTGTTATTGGAACCATTGTAGGAGATGGATTATTTATATATAGTGTATCTAGGGTAGGTGCTAGTAGAGCAGTTCCACTTTCGTACCTATTCATTATATGGACTGCTCTCTATGATTATCTAAAAGGATATACTACAACACTGGTTGTGCCTATAGCTGTTTCGGCATTTACAGGCGTTATACTGATATCAAGTGGTAGGACTGATGATACTAGAAACAATAAGAGCATAGTAGTAGATCCTCCTGGTATAGTAGCAGCAATACTTGCATCTATAATATGGGCTGTAAGTATTTATGAGTACCAGAGAGCATTAGCAGTAGCTGGCGAATTAACAGTAGCAACACTAAGAGCATTCTTTATTGTAGTATGTTTATCACCTTCTATGATAAAATGGAAGAAAATAAAACATATATGGAAAGAAACAATAGCAACTAGCTTACTAGGCTATGTAGTAGGTGCTCTAGCATTTCTTCTAGCATTAAGACTAATGGAGCCTAGTTCTGTTAGCTTAGGATTAGCTCTTACTCCTCTACTCTCCCAGCTGCTAGCTATAAAATTCGCTAGAGAAAAATATAGCAAAAAACTTGTACTTGGAGGTTTAATGATAACAGCATCATTTGTTTTCGTAAACTTGTCCTAGGTAGTACTTAGTAGTTATTTTCTCAGTGTTGTATACTTTTTGGTCCACTTAAGTTTTCTTGGATCTTTTTTCATTCTCCAGTATTTCATACATTTACTACTGCAAAACCATAGTATTGTGCCATCGTTGCGAACATACATTCTACCAGTACCAGGTTCTATAGTAGCTCCACAGAAAGTACAAGTATGCGTAGATGGCATCCCTACCACCATCTATACTGAAAATTATCTCCTCCTACCCAGTCTTCTAGCCTCTCTCTCTGTTTCTCGTAGCATCAGTATATCGCCTAGTCTCACGGGACCAAGTACATTTCGTGTTAAGACTCTTCCCTTGTCGCGGCCTTCTAGTACACGTACTCTTACTTGAATAACTTCTCCATGAACACCTGTTCTCCCAAGTATCTGGATGACTTCGGCTGGAAATCCTAACTCTTCAGTTATACTCGATTTACTGCTCTTTTGCTGTCTTGTACTCAAATTCATTTACCCTTTCTCGGATTCACTCGAAGCTCCTTATAAGTATTCTATCTCAACAACATAGCAACAGAATAACGGAGTAAAAAATCTTAGTACTTTAATTACTCTACTTAGTCTTTAGTTCTTCAACTTGCTTACTTATCTCTTCTACTAGATCTTTAGCATCTCCTGGTTCTATTATGCATGCACTAGCTGCTTGTACTTCTATTCCAGCTGCTTCTCCTAGCTTCTTCTTACTTGGAACATATACATATGGTACTTTTTTCTCTTCACATAGAAGTGGTAGATGAGCAACAATTTCAGGAGGGTCAACATCTTCTGCTATTATTACTAGTTTAGCTAAGCCTCTCTCAACACATTTTGTTGTTTCATTAGTGCCCTTTTTGATTTTGCCTGTTTTCCTAGCTGTTTCAACTGCTTGGTATGCTTTCTCAGCTAGCTCGGGGGGGACTTCAAAACGTACATAGAAAGGTTTACTCATAGTTCATCCTCCTCCTTGCGTCGTCCCTCCATAACCTACCTAAGGGATTGTTAAATCCTGTAAAATACTTTTCGTATGAATATTTACTCGTGGAGAAAGAAGTATTTCTGCAGTAATCCTTTGTCGGTCTTTTCAATCTGATCTAGTTTAGCAAAACCTACTCTTATCATTTGTATAATTTCATTTCTTTGGAGATGTGAAGCGTATTTCTCTATAAGTCCTTTCTTTGTTACGAATTTAAGTTTATCAATATAGATTAGCTCTATTTCTATAGAATTATGGGGAAGGACCCACTGAATTATTGGAGCATTATGTTCACGAGCTATATCAACTTCGCTGCTATGGTATTTCGCTTCTATCTTATTCTTTGAAACTTTTAGTATTTCAATATTAAATAGCTCCATTAGTCTGATCATATTGTTTGATTTAAAGAGTTCTAGATCATCGTTAGATACAAGTAACTCTAGACTTGGGCCGCTGATACTTATAGTACGATAACCTAGTCTTCCTGAGGGGTGGAGCGGTATTTCAAATATTCTTTCTCTCCATGGAATATTAGTAACTGATACAGGTACAGGGTCAAAAACCGCCATTAAACGGATACTTTGTGGATCTATTATATTTTTATTCAACGAAGCTAGATTTACATAACTTATTTTAGCATCGCTCTGCTTAATGCCAACTTCTAGAATAAGTTCACGTATAGCTTGTGGCTTGATCCCTCTCCGTCTTAGACCAGCTATTGTCGCAAACCGTGGATCATCTAAACCTATAGCTACACCCTTCATAATTAGAACACTTATAGCGGATTTACTCATCACTATATCTTCTAGTTTTAGTCTGCCAAAGTGTATAACATCTGGGTACATCCACTTGAAATGCTCATAGAGAAACTTCTGCTTTGTAGTATTTTGCATATGCTCACGTGCTCTCAATATATGTGTTACACCCATTAGATGGTCATCGATTGCTGCTGCAAAATTATAAGTAGGCCATACAATGTACTTATCTCCCACGAGAGGATGAGGGTTCTTGCTTGTATTAATTATTCTTAGAGCAACCCAGTCTCTAATGCTTGGGTCTTTAAAAGTAGGATCAGTTTTAACGCGGTAGACGGCCTCTCCTTCATCAAAATATCCTTCAAGCATTTTATCCCATAGTTCTAGATTATCCTCGACTGGGCGTTTTCTAGGTGGATATTTCTCGAGCATACCTGAATCTCTATATTTCCTATATACTTCTGCTGGGTTATCATCAATGTACCCGCCTCCTACTTCTAGTAGCTTCTTAGCATAATCATAGTAAATGTGTAGGCGAAGGCTCTGGATATATTCTTCGTCCCACTTCACTCCTAGCCATTTTAGATCTTCTCTAATCAAATGATAAGCCTCAGGCAAAGGTCGCTTTATTCTTGGATCAGTATCTTCGAAGCGGAGGATCATCTTTCCTTTGTACATTTTTGCGTACTCGTAGCTAAGTATAGCTGGCCTAGCATTTCCTAGGTGAATGATAAAGTCGGGATTAGGAGCAAATCTCGTGATAATGTTTCCTTCTCTAGCATTTGGTAGTGGAGGCAACTTTTTCTCGAATTCTTTCTTCTTAGATCTCCGTTTATCTATAATCCAAGAATAATCTTCTTCTAGTAATTTCTTTTGTTTATCGAGTGATAGTCTGTTTACTTCTTCCACCACTTCTTTCACGATATTGACAATTTCTTTTGCGTATCTCCTCAACATAGGTTCTTCGGCAATGATTTTTCCCATTACTGGGCCTACAGCTGCTTTTCCATCATGTTCAACTGCATTAAGAAGAGCATATCCCTTCGCTAGCCTTAGTATATACTCCTTATTGTACTTCAACAACTTCCACCTCCTTTTTAGGCGAGATAAACACTATGTATTTATCTAGTGTTGAGGCTGGGTCAGAATAGATGTATGAGATTATCCCACTAATATGACTACGAATATGCCTAATCTCACCTTTTTTTGTAACAATATAGCCTATGGTTTCTTCCTTATCCACCTCTACTCCTTCACATATCTCCAAAACCACTCGAAGACCTTCCATAGGAATCGGTGTTATTTTAGATGTCCTTGGTACATAGAGACCTCGTCTATAATTAGGTGGTATAACTACAACAAAATCTTTGACCACCTTCTGGGAAACAAGATCTATTATTTCATCTAAAAGTACTCCATAGAGAGTTTTCGAAAATATTTTTCCAAGCCTCCCTAGTTTTTTGTCTTCTGTTAGTATAGCTTTTTTCTCTGCAAGGTTGAGGATGAGATATTCGTCACTAGTTACTGCTCTGGTATTTTCGATAAATAACCTAGGAATATTATAAGGTTGTGTATAACAGTCTCTTCGCATAGTCATAGGAGTATACATCCTTCTTATTTTTGTCTAGAAATAGTAAATTCTACTAGGTTTTCTAGTATTCTCCGTATATCGTTTTCAGGGAAGACTCTGAGTGCCTCGATAGCTCTTTTGCCAAAGTCTCTGGCTTTCTTCTCTGCAAACTCTATAGCACCAGATTTAACTATGAGGTCTGCTGCCTTAGATAGTTCTTCTTTTGATGCATCTTTATTCCCAAGAATCATTCGTAAGTATTCGCTATCTCCTTTTGGTAGATTTGCGAGAGCATATATTATTGGTAATGTTTTCTTCCCCTCACGGATATCACTGTAAACAGGTTTTCCAGTGACTTTTTCATCACCTATTATCCCTAGAATATCATCTCTAATCTGAAACGCTAGTCCTAGGTTTTTGCCATAGCTTGAAGCATTAGAGATAAGAAGTTCATCTTCTGTTGCTACTAGTACACCAAGAATAGCTGCAGCCTCAAAAAGAGCTCCTGTTTTCTTGTATATCATTTTTAAATAATCATCTATATCTACGTCTTCTTCTTCTGCAAATAACATATCTAGAGCCTGGCCCTCTGCTACGGTTGATGTAGCAGAAGAAAGTACAGTGGCAGCTCGTACAACTCTATTGGGAGGAATGCCCTTGTTGAGTGCATCTGCTAATATTTCGAAGGACTTAGAGAATAAGAGGTCTCCTGCAATTATAGCAAAGGCTTCTCCCCAGATTTTGTGTACAGTTGGGACACCACGTCTGAATTCATCCTTGTCCATTATATCATCATGCACAAGTGTGAAATTATGTACTAGTTCTATTGCCGAAGCAAAAGAGAGTGCTTTCTCGGGAGGCTGGCTCAACATCTCAGCAAAAGCGATTGTGATTAAGGGGCGAAGTCTCTTACCTCCTGCTTTAACTAGGTGAAGAGCAGCATTGTAGATCTCTTCAGGTTCACCCTTGACATATGCATAGATATAACCATCTACAAGCCCTTTTATTCTACTAAGGTATTGTTTAAGATTACTTGGCGTCTCTGACATACAGTTATCCACCCAGTAGTATATTAGTACATACTTCTATTACAAGCTTCTCCGTGGTTCTTAAATAATCTTGCACCACTTAGGTAGAGGTTAATGTCTATCTCCCTCTGCGAAGTTATTTCTATTAGTTTCTGGCTAATTATTATTGGCCTTCTTCTTAACTCGTTTAAATTCCTAGATCCTGTTACAAATAATGTTGCTTTTATTTCAAATATTATCCTTTCTAGAAAGCTCTTGACACCCTCTAAACCCTTCTGTGCATAAGCCTTAAGGACAGGTAATGCTACTCCAGCTAGATCTGCACCAAATGCTATTGCTTTTGCAGCATCATGGCCTGTTCTTATACCACCACTAGCTATTATACAAGAAGAGGGAGCAGCCCATCTTGTCTCTACTAGAGATAAGAGTGTTGAGAGACCCCATGAAGAAAAACTCTTAGAAGATTCGTAGAGAGAAGTATTTGACTCTTTTGACCGGTATCCTTCAACTAAG
>JALTYD010000258.1 GCA_027046525.1 Pyrodictiaceae archaeon | reverse complement strand
CAGCTATACTATTGCTACTAGAAGGATATAAGGTTGATAATAAGACAACTATGTCTGGAATGATCTCATCTCTCGGGTTTCTTCTCCCAGTAGCAGGTATAAGAGAAAAAATAAGAGCTGCAGAGAGAGATGGTTATAAACGGGTTATACTTCCTTCTGTACTTAAAAATACTACTATAGGGTATGAGAATAGTACTATTGAGATTGAATATGCATGTAGTGTTTCAGAAGCCTCTGAGGTAATAACATGGAATAATACTATAGGTGTTAATAATCTAGATATTCTCTCATCTTATCTAGATAGCTACTATAGGGAGATAAGCGCAGATGAGCTTAAGCCGTTTAAAAATATAACGCTAGTATTTCTTTCGATACTGGATACCATAAAATATAACTTGACCGATACTGAGCTACGAAGTAGAATAAACGAACTAACTAGACAAGCACGTGATATTTTAGAGGAAGACCCTTATTCAGCTGCTAGTCTAGCTTTTGTTGCGCTGTACACCGCCTCAATAGATATTTCTAGGAAGAATTTTAGCCAGCTTGAAAGTCTCATAGGCTTAAGTCTAAATGAGTCTCTTGAAGTTGGAAGAAAAGCTGTAGAACAAGCACGTAATCATATTGCTGCTAGTGGGAGATGCAGTCTTCCTGCCTATTTCGCATTAGCAGCTGCAGAAGCAAGATTATATCTAGCAGAAAATGCAGCCCATGTAGATGATAACAAGACAAAAGCACTGGCACTCTTGCGTGCAATATCTGCTAGCACATGGGCGGAAACAGCTATATACGCGAGTAAAACTACAACCACAGTAGTTGACTGTGAAAAAGTAAAAGCTATAACAGAGTTTATAGTCAACTATAGCGAGCTAGTCTATAACTATCTTAAGAGTCTCCAATACGGAAGAGAGATTGAAATTCCTATGCCTGACGAGAGAAAAATTGGAGAATGGTTGGAAGATTCAAAACTATATCTCTCGGAAGGTAATTATGAGAGAGCATTAGGTATTGCACTCTACATAATCGATACCATAGAGGGAGCATTGGTAGTGGGATCTGGAATCTCTGAAGAATGTATACTGAAATATATGCTTGAAATTGTTGAGACAGTAGACGAGAAAGCCGGGCTTAGCCTACCTTTTATACTGATTTCTCGATATACTATTCGTGAAGGTAAATTTCTGGAGAAAACCTTAGAAGATGATTACCAGGTAGAATTCCTCGGGGTCTCGGCACTTACATGGTTATTACCCATCTTAGTAGAGGAAACTATGTTAACTGATATTAACAGATCAGTTGAACCTAGTAGAACTGGATTTAGTATAGATGTAATCATGGAAGTATTATTGTTAATAACTCTAATAATCATAGGTTTTCGTTTCACTAGCTATACAATCTCTAGAGAGGAAATCCAGTAATGTACGCTCCCTTCTTTTACTGGATGAAGGGCTATGTCTGAGCTCTTCTACGAGTTTCTTTATTACCATGAAATCTTCTTCTAGACTCTTTCTTATAGGCGGCTTGTAGAGTGCTGCAGCTGGGTGATATGTAATCATAATTTTGAATTGAGTAGAGTTTATGCCACCTCTGTATACTTTGCCATGCTGTCTATGCATACTTTTAAATTCTATATTAGAGAAAGTAGCTAATAGAACTTTACTAGCGTGTCTCCCTAACGCTACGATGATCTTCGGTCTTATTAATTTTAATTGTCTCATTAAGAATGGTAGACATG
>JALTYD010000257.1 GCA_027046525.1 Pyrodictiaceae archaeon | reverse complement strand
CATTAGAGCTATATAAGCTACGCCGGGATCTCGCAGATTATATCTCCCAGGTAATGAAAGAAGTTGCACCAAATGTTACTTCTCTCGTAGGTGCTCTGCTAGGTGCTCGTCTCATAAGCCTTGCGGGTAGTCTCAAGGATCTAGCATTTCTCCCTGCGAGTACTATCCAGGTCTTAGGTGCTGAGAAAGCTCTTTTCCGTGCACTCCGAACTGGTGGTAGACCCCCAAAGCATGGTATAATATTCCAGTATCCTGCTATACATAGAAGTCCTCGCTGGCAGCGTGGAAAAATCGCGAGAGCACTAGCTTCAAAACTAGCAATTGCTGCCAAAATAGACTACTTCACAGGAAGGTTTGTAGGTGATAAACTAAAAGACGACTTGGAGAAGAGAATAGAAGAAGTTAAGAGAATATACAAAAAACCGCCAGCGAGGAAGAGAGAAGTCTCTATTACTCCTCCGAGGCCTGCAAAGAGGCCGAGAAAGGGTAGAAGAAGAAAACGCTGAGCTAACTGAGCACCTATTTTAATTAGTATCTTTTAATCTTACGAAAATTAACTGGGTGTAGTAATTGGTTGAGCCTATAAAAGTCTATGAACATGAGAGATATAGAAATGTATATGTTGTAGAACTAGATGATGGCTCATCGAGAATAGCTACACTAAATCTTGCACCAGGCAGAAGAGTATACGGTGAGAGATTATTCAGATACGGCGATAAGGAGTACAGAGAGTGGAATCCTTATCGTAGTAAGTTAGGTGCAGCTCTTTTGAAGGGCATTGAGGATCTTCCCGTAAAAGAAGGAGATAAAATACTTTATCTCGGAGCTGCAACAGGGACAACATCTAGTCACGTATCAGATCTCGTTGGAGAATCTGGTCTTGTATATGCATTAGACGTAGCTCCTCGTGTTATGAGAGAACTTATTGCTGTTTGCGAGACAAGACCGAACATGGTACCATTACTTAATGATGCTCGCAAACCTCACGAGTACCGATACATAGTAGAACTAGTTGATGGAATTTATGCTGATGTAGCACAGCCAGACCAAGCGAATATCGTGGTAGATAACGCTAAATTCTACTTAAAAGACGATGGATACCTACTACTTGCTATTAAAGCTAGAAGCATCGATGTTACAAAAGAACCTAGCGAGGTATTTAAGTCGCAGATAGATATACTCAAGAACAGTGGTTTCGAAATAGTTGATGTTGTTCACCTAGAGCCATTTGATAAAGATCATGCAATGGTATATGCAAGGTATAAGAGAAGTTAGTACCCTATGTAGATCGATGAAGTATGTAGATAGATATGACTGAGAGAACACTAAGATCTATTATTGGAAAACTACGAAGAGATAAGAAAACATTTGAACAATCTATACCCAGTGAGTATAAGACTCTAAAAACTCTATTAACAGAGATAGACCCAGGTGTAAAACTAGCTTCAGGAGACTATTATAGGATTAAAAGAGCAGATGTAGAGAGACTTAGTAAAGATCTACCATGGTTTCTTCACAACTTAGTTAGACTACCAATGGTATTTACTTATAAGAAAGTAGGTGAGATGGCTACATTCAAGCTAATTACTCCAAGCAAATGGACAATGAGAGCGTTAGGTTATCTACTCGAAGGAGATCTGACTAAGACATTGTTTGAAATACAACCTTCTACTATGTCGAAGCTTATAAACAAATATAAAAGTCTTATAATTGTTGTTCTTTCAATTGATATATAAATGGAGGC
>JALTYD010000256.1 GCA_027046525.1 Pyrodictiaceae archaeon | reverse complement strand
ATAATAAAATAAAAAAAGTATGGTATTTCCTATAGAGTTAATCTTTTCTAATGTAGCTAAATCTATTGAAATAATAGATAAACTGATTTCTAAAAATTGTAGATGTATAATTCTTGACACTCCACTAGTAGTAAATACTAGGTATAGATATCAAGAATATAACTCATTGATTAAGTACGTTATTGGTCCTGGTAGCATAGTATGTAGAGATGATTGTGAAATAGTCACAAATATAGAGTTAGCTGAAAAATGCTGGGTTTCTGGTGCATATATTTCAGCTGAGAGTAAATGTATAACGTATATGCCCTCTTCATCGTATCTAGATTTCTTAAAGAAGAGAATCACGAATATAGAAGAAGTCTACTCCTTAGATGTCTACCTAGATAGTATACAAAGAAGCAAAGAAAATGGGGTTGCTGTACTACATACTGGCCTAGAAGTACAAGAGAGTAGAATAAGAGGTAGGCTGAGCTCTAGGAATCCTCTTCATCCAGCAGGCGTTATAGGGAAGTTTGAAGTAGAAATAGAGTTGAAAAGACACTATAATCTCCTAGGACCTTACAAGAGACTAGTACACTACATACTCACTATTGATGAAAATCCCTTAATAAGCGAAGTAATAGGCCTTGGAAAAGGACTTATACTACACTACGACCCTATATATGAGTCGAGTATCCTCTTACTAGTAGCATACCTTAGTACCTTATACGAATGTGGAGAATATCAAAAATAGATCCTTTCAGCTCTAATATCATTACCGAGAAGTAGCAAATAAAGCTGTTTAGCCTCCGTAGTGATAATTGGTGCAAATATGAGAACACTATTTCCACCCAAACCAGAAATAGTAGCTGATATAGGGGTAATCGGGGGTAGTGGCTTATACGATCCAGGAATACTAGAGGAGATAAGAGAGATAAAGATCTATACCCCATATGGTGAACCTAGTGATAAAGTAGTAGTAGGGATTCTCTCTGGGAGAAAAGTTGCTTTTCTCCCAAGACATGGTAGAGGACATAGAATACCGCCCCATAAGATAAACTATAGAGCAAACATATGGGCGCTTAAATCACTAGGAGTTAAATGGATAGTATCAGTATCTGCTGTTGGCTCGCTAAGGGAAGAATATAAACCAGGAGATTTAGTCGTTCCAGATCAGTTCATTGATATGACTAAGAAAAGGGAATATACATTCTTTGATAGCGGTGTAGTAGCACATGTTAGTATGGCTGATCCTTTTTGTGAACATCTTAGAAAGATCTTAATAGAAGTAGGAAGAGAACTAAATTATAGACTACATGATAGAGGAACATATCTATGCATAGAAGGTCCACGATTTTCAACAAAAGCAGAAAGTAGAGTTTGGAAAGAGGTATTTAAAGCTGACATCATCGGGATGACATTAATACCTGAGATAAACTTATCATGTGAAGCACAAATCTGTTATGCTACACTAGCACTTATAACTGACTATGATGTTTGGGCTGAGAGACCTGTCACTGCAGAAGAAGTAACAAAAACAATGAAAGAAAATGTAGAGAAAGCTAAAAACATACTCTATAAAGTCATAGAAAGAATACCAGATCAACCAAACCTGGAGATGTGTAGTTGTTGCAGATCATTAGAAACAGCTCTTCTCTAACTGAAGAAGAATTAAAATCTATTGAGAAAAGAGTAAATAGAATAATAGAAGATAATATCAGCAAACTGCCACAGATAATACGCAAAACTATATACATATCTTATTC
>JALTYD010000255.1 GCA_027046525.1 Pyrodictiaceae archaeon | reverse complement strand
ATACGTAGGCCTACCAGTGAATTTCAAAATAAAGTTCTTAGGCTTAATATTAGTATACATTGAAACTATTTTTGATGCTTGTGCACTGTAATTGTTTTCGATAAAAATTGTATTTTCTACTCCTACTTTCTCTATTATGTCTCTAATATACTCTGATGGAAATGGCTGGAAGAATTTAATGTGTAGATATCCTATTTTTCTCCTCAATTTCTCCCCGAGGATTTTAGAAGCTTCAATAGCTACACCTTTCACAGAACCCCACCCTACTAGCAGTATATCGGGGACTTCGTCTGAGAAAAGAATAGCCATCTTCTCTACCGGGGTCTCTCTCTTAACTATCTCTAGCTTGCTCATACGTTTACTATGCATTGCTATCCTTATCCTAGGATCTTCTGTAATATGGCCTATCTCATCATGTTCATTACCAGTATACCATATTATCTCACTACCTCCTAGAGGCTTTCTCTCAGATATTACTTTTGAGAGGTCAAATCGTCTATACTTTGTCTCTATTCTTTTAGCATCTTCTCTAGCAAATAATCCTCTATCTATCTTTACACTACTAGTATCGGGAAGAGGCAAAGTTACAATACTATTAGCTATGAACTTATCTAGTAAGTGTATAACTACTGTTTGATATTTCTCAGCTAGATTGAGTGCTTCTATACTATCATAAATAGCTTCATTATGATCACCTGAAGCTATAACTATTCTAGGAAAATCACCATGTCCAGTAAATAAAGCTGCAAGTAGATCTGCTTGCTCACCTCTAGTAGGTAGACCTGTTGAAGGTCCAGCACGCTGATAGAGAGTAACTACTAGTGGAACCTCGCTATTACCTGCCCATGATAGTGCTTCAGACATTAGATCAAAACCTGGCCCGCTAGTTGCTGTTGCCGCTCGAACACCAGCTAGTGCAGCACCAATAGCAGAAGTCACTGCTGCTATTTCATCTTCTGTTTGAATAACAAGGATCGATCCATATGATTCTCTATCTACAACTAATCTATCATAAACTTCGAGGAAGAAACTCTCATCCTGCGCAGGAGTAATAGGGTAATATGATTGAAACCTAAGACCACCTATTATTTTTCCTATAGCTACAGCATCATTACCACTAACAACGATATATTCTTTGTGTTTTAGAGTAGGTTTTCCTAACTCTATATAGCTACTATACTTTCTCTTCATAGTTTTAATTACTTCTTCTACGAGAGATAAATTCTGTTCAATTATCTCTCTTCTAGTTCTAAATCTTCTACGGAATCCTGCTCTGAGTGCATCAAGAGGAAGACTAGTAAGACCTGCTATAGCAGCAACTAAAATAGCACTTTTGAAACGAAGAAGTCCTGGAGTAGGTATATTGTACTTTTCTCTAAGACTATCAAGTAATTCTTTATAGCTCAGTTCGATAGCAACAACTCCTTTTTTATCTCTTAGATACTTCACAAGATCTTCTACGACAGGTTTTACTCCATTCTTATCCAAGTTTCTGAGAATATATTCTTTGACGCTAGGAGGTATACTAGGTATTTTCTCAATATAAACATCTTTATGACTGGAATCATATACTAAAAATGAACCTTCTTTCAGTCTCTCGTAGTGTGTAAATATGGTTTCAGAATCCATAGCTGCAAGAGCATTGACATAATAGCGAGGAGCACTTGGTATTCTATTAGTTGAGATCCTTGTTACTACATAGCTATGTCTTCCAACGATATTAGAATAGTATTCTCTTGTTGAATAAACACCATAACCT
>JALTYD010000254.1 GCA_027046525.1 Pyrodictiaceae archaeon | reverse complement strand
TCCTAACATAGGTGTATTTGTATTTGCAAATAATTCTATTGCACTAGTACCTACTACAATAACTAATAAGCTTAAAAAGATGATATCCGATGTATTAGATGTAGAAGTGATAGAGACAAAAATCTCGGATATGATAATAAACGGTGTAATGGTTGCAGGTAATGATAAAGGTATCCTACTGCCAAGAATCACTAAAACGCACGAGTTCGAATACTTAAAAGAAGCAATAGGCTACAAGTTAAATATTAGAATCTTAGACATAAGGCAAACTGCTCTAGGTAATCTAATAGTTGCTAATAATAGAGGTGCCCTAGTTTCTCCTCTCGTTGATAAAGCTGCACTTCCAGTAATAAAAGATACTCTAGGTGTAGAAATAATCCATCAAGCTGCTATAGCATCAATTCCAACTGTAGGTTCTCTACTAGTTGTTACTAATAAAGGTGGACTGGTCCATCCAGGCAGTGGAGAAGATGAAATTAAGATGTTAGCTAATATTTTCGGTGTAGATGTACTTACAGCAACTGTAAACTTTGGTTTATATTTTGTCAAAGCTGGGATAGTTGCAAATGATAAAGGCGCACTAGTTGGTGACGAGACTACAGGACCTGAATTAATGAGGATTCAGCAAGCATTAAGATACCCTGTACAACAATGAAAGTGGGGATTGCAATGGGCGAAGTGAAATTCTATAGGATAACAGGTAAAATGCTTATACGACACGATAAGATGCCTGAATGGCAGAAATTCACGAAGTACGTACGTGCTATAAAACCAGAACATGCTCTAGAAAAAGTCTACTCAGAGCTAGGGAGTAATCATAGGGTTAAACGCTACCACCTGGTTGTTGAAAAGATCGAAGAAGTAGAACTAGAAGAAGTCGAGGATAGAAATATCGCACAACTTGCCTTCGTAAAGAGGTGGAATAAACTTGAGTAGTGAAAAAAGACAGCAAGAGAGAAAGGAAGTAATAACGCTAGATGAAGCTATGCAACAGCTAAGTCTTCTGGAAGAACAGATTAAAAAATTACAGAGCATAGTAGTTGACTTAGAAACACGCATAACTAGAATGTCGTCCATAGAAACTGTTCTAGCTGAGCTCAAAGAAGGTTCAAATGATGTGCTCATACCATTAGATCAAGCATTTAGCGTTGTTGTAAAAGGATCAATAAAACCAATAGAAAGAGCTATTGTACATATAGGTCTTAACATCTTTATTGAGGTCGATAGAGAGAAAGCTATAGAAATAATTAGGAGAGAGAGAACATCCGCTTCAAGACTTTTAGAAATGTACTCAAAAGAACTCACGAGTATAACACAATACTATAGTGCTTTAAGAAGTGCAGTAGAACAAGCTCTTACTGCTCAACGTTAACTTCTCCAATCTGATCACTATAGGTGCAGTTAATGGTCTTTAACAAGCTGAAAACAAGTTTTAAAAAATTTCTAGACAATGTCTCCAGCACCTTATCACAAAAACAGCTATCTGAGGATACACTAGAACCTCTACTTGACGAGCTCCTTATAGATTTAGTCGAGAGCGAAGTAGCCTATGATGCAGCTCAAAACTTAATCAACATAATTAGAGAAAAATTAGTTGGAACAAAAATACCGAGATTTACTAGTATAGAAGAATATATCTCTAAAACACTTAGAGAGACATTAATCACAATCCTGGAGAAAAACTATGTTGAATTAGATCTAGTAGAAATAGCATCTAAAAGATCAGGATCTAATCCTTTACGCATAGTCTTCTTTGGAGGTAA
>JALTYD010000253.1 GCA_027046525.1 Pyrodictiaceae archaeon | reverse complement strand
AAACCCTACACCTGCTATCAAGAAGGCCCTTAAGGAAAAATACAATTGACACCAATCGATGTTAGAGCACGACTAGAACGTGTACCTGATGAAGACATAGAACTCCTCGGTTTTAGCCCGAAAGATGCAAGACCTGAATGGGCAGTTTTAACAGTCCTACCTGTACCCCCTGTACATGTACGTCCTTCAATAGTTTTAGAGACTGGTATACGAGCTGAAGATGATCTAACACATAAATTAGCAGATATAGTTAGAACAAATGAGAGATTAAAAGAACTCATCGAGAGTGGATCGCCACAACAACTGATTGATGGCCATTGGATGCTGCTACAATACCATATAGCAACATACATAGATAATGAACTCCCACGGATACCAGTAGCTCGTCATCGTGGTGGAAGACCACTTAAGGGTATTGTACAGAGATTAAAAGGTAAAGAAGGACGTTTAAGAGGGAATTTAAGCGGGAAACGTGTTGATTACTCTGCGCGAACAGTTATCTCTCCTGACCCTAATATAAGTATAAACGAAGTAGGCGTACCAGAAGAGATAGCAAAAGTTCTTACAGTAAAAACACTTGTTACACAGTGGAATATAGAAGAGATGAGAAAGTATGTCATAAATGGGCCTGATAAATGGCCAGGAGCTAACTATGTTATAACACGTGATGGTAGAAAAATAGACCTAAGATATGCAGATAGGAAACGGATAGCAGAATCACTTGAGCCTGGATGGTATGTAGAGAGACATCTAAGAGATGGAGACATTGTACTATTCAATAGACAGCCTAGCTTACATAGAATGTCTATAATGGCACATATCGTGAGAGTACTACCTGGGAAGACATTTAGATTAAATCTCTTAGTCTGCCCACCATACAATGCTGATTTTGATGGAGATGAGATGAATCTACATGTACCACGTACAGAAGAAGCACAAGCAGAAGCAAGAGAGCTTATGCTAGTACAATACCATATATTATCACCGAGATATGGAGGTCCTATTATAGGAGGTGTACAAGACTACGTAAGTGGAGCATATCTCCTTACGAGTAAAGCAACGATTCTGACAGCAGAAGATGTAGTTGATCTCCTTTCTGCAGCAGGTTATGTCGGAGAAATACCAGAACCCGCTATACTATCCCCAAAGAAGTTGTGGACTGGAAAGCAACTGATTGGGATCTTTTTCCCCAAAGACTTCAACTTTAAGGGGAAAGCAAGAGTTTCTCTAGGTCTTTTTGCCTGCGAGGATGAATGGTGCTGGAATGATTCATACATAGTCATAAAGAAGGGAGAACTACTAGCAGGTGTCTTTGATAAAAAAGCTGTAGGAGCTGAACAGCCAGAGAATATGATGCACTGGCTGATAAAAGAGTATGGATCTGAATATGCACGTAATGTGTATGATAAGATGTTCCGAATGTTTATACGATTTATCGAGAAACGAGGATTTACAATAACTGTTGATGATGTCGCTCTACCCGAAGAGGCTAAGAGAGAAATATATGAAATACTCAGAGAAGCTGAACAAAAAGTATATGATATAATCAACCAGTATAAGCAAGGAAGACTAGAACCTGTTCCCGGTAGATCGTTGAGAGAAAGCCTCGAACTAAGAATACTCGATACATTATCTGAAGCTAGAAAAAGAATAGAAGAAGTCACTCTCAACTACCTAGATCCCTTCAATAACGTCTTTATAATGGCTAGAACTGGTGCTAGAGGAAACGAGCTAAATATCACGCAGATGGCTTCTCTACTAGGA
>JALTYD010000252.1 GCA_027046525.1 Pyrodictiaceae archaeon | reverse complement strand
GAGCATAGTGATACAGGGAGCTTGGCGGAAAACTTAGACATAGAGTATTAATCTCTAAAAGTAGAGCTCGTAACAGATAAACTAATAGAAAGTAGCTTCTGAATATCTAAGAATATATCCAAAGATTCTTTAAAGGAGCAAGTCAGTATTAGAAGGTCCTTGATAGACCGTGTAGTACTAGCAATCTAGTATCTTAGAGGATCAGTTTAGTATGATAACTAAAGTCTTTCATAAGAGAGATAGCTATATTAATATAACATAGATGTAGTCTCATGTTAGTATCATAAAGCTACTAGTGGTGTATTTTTGTGTTGAGAAGTGAATATGATGTTATAATTCTCGGTGGAGGAGCTGCTGGTTTTTCTTCACTAGTTGCAGCTGCAGAATCTGGTGCAAGTGTTTTATTAGTATCACATGGGCCTCTAGGAGGTACATGTGTTAATTTCGGCTGTGTACCATCAAAATATCTTCTATTGAGACTTGCAATAGCTAAGAAAGCTAATCTCGTAATTAGACTATCAGATCTGCTTAGAGAAGTATCAACTGTAATATCAGAATTGAGGGTCAATAAATATGAATCACTACTGGAAGCTCTAGGTGTTGACTACATTAGAAGTAAGGGTAGGTTTAAGAGTAAAGGTGTTATAGAAGTAGAAGGTAGAGAGATAAAATATTCAAAAGCAGCTATCATTGCTGTCGGAGCGAAAACCTGGATACCTCCAATTAATGGCTTAGACTCTGTTAAGGACAAGATAATTGATAATGAGAGACTATTCTCTGAGCCTCTAGACATAGAGAGTATAGTGATAATAGGAGGGAGAGCGCAAGGAGTCGAGATAGCTCAAATAATGGCTAGAAGTGGTATAGAGACAACACTTTTACAGCGAAGTCCAAGATTATTACCAGAGGATGAGCCAGAAGCAGGCTACTATATGAAGGAAGTCTTAGAAGATGATGGAGTTAGAGTTGAGACAGGTGTTAGAATACGAAGAGTAAAGAAAGATAACAGTGGGATAAGCATATTATACGAGGTTAATGGCTCTGAGAAGATAGCTCGTGGAGAATACATATATCTTGCTACTGGAAGAAAGCCTCTGCTTAGAGACTTAGGTTTAGAAAAAATAGGTGTCAGAGTCTCGTCTAGCGGCTATATAGTGGTTGATGACTATTTGAGAGCCTCAGATAATGTATATGCTGCAGGAGACTGTATAGGCGGTTATATGCTCGAACCAGTAGCTGCTAGAGAAGGCTATGTAGCTGCTATGAACGCTCTAGGTAAAGCTATAAAGATGGACTACAAGATTATACCAAGAGCAGTATTTACAGATCCAGAATTTGCAAGAGTCGGTTTGACCGAGAGAGAGCTTGCAGAGAGACTTGGTGTATGTAGTTGTAGAACTGTAGATATTAGAGATGTACCAAAAGCTAGAATACTAGGTTATACTAAGGGGTTCTTCAAGATAGTAATAGATCCAAGAAATAAGAAGATAGCTGGTGCACATATGATGGCACCTAATGCAGCTGAAGCAATACACGAGATAGCTATAGCGATAAAAGCAGGTATGACAATAGACGATGTAATAGACATGGTACATGTGTTTCCTACTATATCTGAGGGCTTAAAATACACAGCGCTAGCATTCTATAGAGACGTATCAAAAATGCCCTGTTGCCTAGTCTAGCCGAGAATAATACAGCGCCCACAGTACTATTACGATAAGATAAAAACCACAGACCATAGATCCTCATTATGCTAGAAAGTGATCTTTTGT
>JALTYD010000251.1 GCA_027046525.1 Pyrodictiaceae archaeon | reverse complement strand
AAAGCTTAAGGAAAAAGAAGAGAAGATAGAAAAAATTAGAACAAGAAGAGAAAAAACAGTTGTACAGACTGAGAGAAGTTATAATGAAGCTATCTAGTGATGAATTTAAAACATTTGGGTATATATGGGATAATATGTCTGTAGGTGAGATTATCTTAGAGTGGGATTTAGCTAGACTTTATAATGTAAGAAAGCCAGCTAATATACTTAGAAGACTAAGAGAACTTGGTCTTATCGAGAGAGGAGAAGGCTGTTATAATCTACCCTCTAATTTAAGAAGATTGAGGAAGAAAATAGGAAGTTTTTCTTCCCTACGATACTATATAGATAGGTTAATCTAGTATCCATAATGGATTACAAGATACCGGATTAAGCTAAGCTATTGTATTCAGGTGATGGGCCTTTTCTATACTCGATGAACTATATAGGATAAAACAAGAGGAATTTAGCGAGAAACTAAAAGAGGCTACTGATCCTAGTGTAGTATATGTTACTGATCTCGTTACATGTAGCAACAAGAGAGCGTATAGGTTAAAGTATCCTTTACTAGCTTTTAAGTTTGAACCACAACTAATTATAGGTGATTTAATCCATAAAGGTCTAGAGAGCTTGTTGTCATCGAGAGACTGGGAAGTAGAAGTTAGTATAGAGAAGTCTATCGATATAGATGGTAAGACTTATAGAATACTAGGGCGAGTTGATCTTCTTAAACGTAATAGTAGTGGAGATATAGTAGATGTTGTAGAGGTAAAAACTGTAAAAGAATTTACTAACCAGTTTCCACTAGAACACCATTTACTTCAGTTAAGAGTATACTTAGAGCTCCTAGGAGCTGAACACGGCAAGATATTGTATATATCTAGGAACCGCATGGTAGAGTACGAGGTTGAGAGAGGAGAAATTAGTATAGAAAACATGGTTAGAGAGACTATTTACAATACAGCAGTACCTAGGTATTCGTGGGAATGTAGGTATTGTACCTATAAAAAAATATGTCCCTATGCTGTACGTGAAGAACATAGCAGTAGTAGCTAGTTGGAGATAGCTGTGGGAAGTAGAGTTAGACTTCGCGGAGAATTACATGTACATAGTACTTTCAGCGATGGACGTGATAGTCCAGACCAGATTATATTAGAAGCTATAAATAGAGAACTTGATTTCATATCTATTACTGACCATGATACTTTTAAAGGATCACTCAAAGCAGCGAGAGCAGTAAACTCGATGAATTTAGACATTGTCGTGATTATTGGTGCCGAGATACGTAGCGATGAAGGTGATCTACTAATCTATTGCCCCGAAACACCAATAGATAGATTTCCTAGTAGTGCTCTAGAACTAGCTGATTATGCTAGAGAACATGATTGTATAGCTATACCAGCACACCCCTTTGATATTCATAGAAAAGGTATTGGTGATTTAGTATACTCGTATAGATGGGATGCAATTGAGGTATTTAATGCCTTTAGTGATATGTTTTCGAATAGAAAAGCTCAACAAGCAGCTAAAGAGATGAATATCCCAGGTATTGCTGGCAGTGATGCACATGTTCTAGAGACTATTGGATCAGCTCTAACATTAGTTGAAGTTAACGAGCTTTCTGCCGAAGAAATCATAAAATCCATCAAAAAAGGAGATGTAAAGCCGCTACCTGGAAGACCAGGACCTTTAGGTGTTACTAGCACAGTAGTCTGGAGTATTAAGAAGAGATTTAGGAAAAAAGAAGTACTAGAATATGAAAGTTATAGTTATGATTTCTATGGAAAAATATAGTCTCTGT